>NZ_JBSFNS010000020.1:0-101824 GCF_053587275.1 Amycolatopsis sp. NPDC003676 | reverse complement strand
ATCTCGACCTGGTCGTCACCGGCAACGACGGGCCAGCACCTTGACGCCCGGGGCCGCCACGCCGACGTACGGCCCGATCTGGGAGGCGGACAGCCGCGCCCCGTCGATGTCGACCGCGCCGACCCCGAGCACTCCCGGATAGCCCGCCGGGTAGGACGGGAAGCGCGCGGCCGCGTCCTGCTGCGCGTTGCCCGCCGCCGCCACCACGACCGCGTCGCCGGCCACCGCGTAGGCCACCGCGTCCCGGATGGCCGGGAAGTCGTCGAGGCCGGCGAGGGACAGGTTGATCACCTTGGCGCCCTGGTCCGCCGCGTAGCGGATGCCGTTCGCCACCACCTGCGGGTCGATCCGCTGGACCTGTCCTCGGTCGCTGACGTCGCGGTCGCTGACGCGGACCGGCAGGATCGCCGCGCCGGGCGCGATTCCGGCGAAGCCGATGCCGGGCGCCGGGTCCGCGGCGATGATGCTGGCGACCCCGGTGCCGTGCGACACGCAGTCGAAGTCGCCGGGCAAGGCTCCGTTGAGGTAGAAATCCCGGCCGGGCAGGACTTTCCCCGCCCGGCGCAACTGCGGATGGTCGGCGTCGACCCCGGAATCCACCACCGCCACCAGCACCCCGTCGCCTCGGCTGTACGGCCAGGCCCGCTGCGGAGCGAGCAGCTGCTGCGCCCACGGCAGCGCGGGCACCTCGGCCTGCGCCGGACTGGGGTCCTGGCAGGCCCCGGCGGGCGGCGCCGCGGCGGCGGCGCCCGCCCCGGCGATGACCTGGACCGCGGTCGCGGCCAGCACGGCGGCGAGCGCGAGTGCGCGATGTCGTTTCACCGCCCCATAGTCGGGCCCGGCGGCGGGCCGCCGGACGACCGTGGCCGCAACCGGACACGGGGCCCCGCCGCCGTCGCGGCCGGTGCACAGTGAGTGCCGAGGCGTGGGAGGTGCACGATGGAATCCGCACGGATGGCAGCGGGAATCCGGGCCGCACAACAGCGGATGGGCGAGATCCGCGCGGTCGCGGAATCGGACGACGGCTTGGTCGGCGCGACCGTCGGCGGCTCGGGGGAGCTGCTGGAACTGTGGCTGGACCCGCGCGTCTTCCGGAGGCCGGATTCCGCCGCGCTGGCCGGGGACATCACCGCGACCGTCCGCCGGGCGGCCGCGCTCGCCGCGGACGAGGGCTTCGAAATTCTCGAAAAGTACCTGGAACCCGGTGCCTCGCCGGAGAACGCCGACCTCAGGTTCGGCCCGCTGCTTCGCGAACTCGAGGGAGGCTCCCGGTGAGCTCGCGCGTCACCACGAACCAGGACGGCCTCGTCGAAATCTACCTCGACGACACCTACCGGCAGCTGGACGCTCTGGGCACGACCGCCGACACTCTGCACACCCGCTGGCAGGCCGCCGAGACCGCGTTGTCGAGTGCGGGAAAGCTGGGCAACGGCCCGATGGGAGCCGCGTTCCAGAAGGTGATCACGGCGGCGGACAAGCTCCACACCGGTCTGAACACCTATCTCGGCGAGCAGAACCCGTATCGCCGCATCGAAACCGACGCGCGCGAGGCGGTCCGCGGCTACGAGGCCGGGGCCGTCGAGGCGGCCGACCAGTTCGGCCGATGAGCGGCTACGACGCGGTCGAGACACCGTGGGGCTGCTACGCGGACATTTCCGAGCCCACGGACAATGACCTGTGGCGGCACGTCGTCTCGTACGGCGGCTACCGGCATGACGAGCTGTGGCCCGCGGACAGCGCGGCCGTCGCCTCGGCGACCGGAGACGAATGGCTCGCCGGGGCCACCGCGGTGGACGAAGCCGTGGCGTCGAGCAGCGCCGTGTCGTCCGCGATCGAGCAGACGTGGCCGGATCCGGCAGGGGTGCTGCTGCGGCACAACATCTCGACGGTGAACACGGCCGGTCCCGGCGAAACCGGGATGACCCAGCTGTCGGGCGAGATGAAAGAACTGGCGCAGGCCTATCAGAGCTACGGGCGCCTGATCCACGGCGTGAAGTCCACGATCCTGAAACAACTGGATTCCTACGACACGAAGTACTCCCTCGCCGGCCTGGCGGGCGAGCGGATGAAACAGAGCTTCGCGCGGCACGTGGCCCCGTCGTTCGCCGCGATCATCACCGCGGCGGTGGGCCTGCTCGAGGGGAAGGAGCTGCCGGAATCCAAGGCCCCCAAGGAGAAAGCGCACGGCCCGCTGGGCTTGCTCGAAAGCATGTGGGACGCGACCGTCGGCCAGCTGTACGGCATGGTCAAGGGACTCGCCGGGTTCGGGGAAGGCGGCTGGTCGTGGTCGAACCTCGGCGACGCCTGGGGAGCGCTGGGCACGCACGTGCTCGCCAACATCACCTACAGCCCGACCGGCTTGATGCTGGGGCTGCCGGTCCTCGACCAGACGGTCGGGCTGCCGGGTTTCCAGCCGGGCGACATGGGTTACCAGCTGTTCCAGCAGGCCGCGGATTTCATCGACGTCGACGACTGGGAGACGAATCCGTGGGCCGCGGTGGGCACGGACATCGGCAACGTGCTGACCGTGGTCGGGACCGACGGGGTCGGCGGCGCGCTGAGGTCGCTCGGCGAGGTCGCGGAGAGTTCGAAGTTCGGCGCGATCGCGAAAACCGGCAGTGCGGCCGCCCGCGCCGGGGACGCGATCCTGACCGCGAGCCCGTATCTGCATCCGTTCTCGACCACGCTGGTGAAGGGACTCGGGCAGGTCCCGAAGATCGTCGACCACCTTCGCACTCCCGGACGCGCAGGCCGTGAACTCGACGCCGCCGGGCCTTCGCATGTGCGGGACACCGATCGCCCGCCGCCGGCGGATCCGCCGCACGAGCCGCCGGTTCCGGGTTCGGTCGGCGAGGCAGTGGAAAAGTCTCCCGGCGGCACCGCCGGTCCGCACCCCTCGGCACCGGCGCGTCCTGCCGCCGACGCTCCCCGCACCCCGCCGGACGGCACCGGGCACAACCCGGCGGCCGCTTCACCGCCCGGTGTTTCTCCGCCGGTCCGGCCCGCCCCGGGAACTCCGGATGTGCCGGGCGGCCCGCGCCCGGTGCATCCGCGGCCGGACGCATCGCCGGACCCCGCCCGCCCGGCCGGTCCGCCGCACCAGGCCGTGCCTCCGGACGACCGGGTCGTCCCGTCCTCGCCTCCGCCGAGGCCGCCGACCGCCGCGGCGCCGCATCCGGCAGCGGAAGCAGCACACGTCGGCCCGCACCCGGGAGAGGTCCCGCACGGCGAGGGACGTCCTGGCACGGAACAGCCCGGTTCCGGTGCGGTCGCGCCGCACCCTTCCGCCGAGACCGGGGCCGCCGCGGGCAAATCCTCCCACGGCAGTGATTCCCTGCCGCCGCAACGAGAACACCCGGACGCGAAGCCCTCCGAAGTCCGCCGCGAACCGGCCCAGCCGGTCACTCCGCTCGTCGAAGGACGGGAAGCGCCGAAAGAGGCGGCATCGGGTTCCTCGGGCAAGCCGCCGGGCGGCCCGCCGCGGAAACCGCCGGGGCCGGGACGGGAGGCGGAACCGCCCGCGGAAGGCGAGCCGAACGGAAAGCCCGAGCGCGAACCGGACGGCGCCGAACCGCAGCGTTCGCCCGGCGAGACCTCCGCTCCCCGCACGCTGCCGCCAGGGGATCCCGGCTTGCCCCCGCGTGACCAAGGGGCTTACGTCGCCCACGTCGACCGCAACACCGGCGAGGTGACTGTCGAACACCGGCCGGCGGAAGCCGAGCCGCCGTCCACGCCGGACCGGGAGGGCCCTGCCCCGGATCGCGGTCGCCCGGAGCCGCCCGGCACCGCGGAACCAGGACATCCCGGTGCTCGAACCGGGCTGCCGGCGCCGGGCAGCGACGAGGCGCGGCTGGAAGGGCACGACACCCACGACGTGCAGGACAACCCCCGGATCAAGGCGAGCACCAAGTTCCAGCTGGCCATGTTCGCCGGGCTGCGGATGTCGAGCCTGCTGCACAGCGGCTTCGACATGTGGGACATCTGGCACGGGGTGCCGCACCCGCCGACCGGCGGGCCGACCGACCTGCCGTCGTCGAGGCCGAACCCCCGCGGCCCGAGGAGGGGGCCCGGCGGGAACCCGGACGGCACCGTCGCCCGGTTCGATCCCGAAACCGGGAGGTTCCGGCTCGTCCGGCCGGAAAACGCCGCGGCGGCTCCGGGCGTCAGGCCGCACCCCGAGCCGCCGCGGGAACTGCCGGAACGGGAAGGTCCGCACGGCGCCGAGCCGGATTCCGGCCGTGGGGCCGAGAATCCCGACGGGGCGGCCCGCCGCGGTCCGGACGAGGATCCGGAGCCGCGGCCGGGGGACGATGGCCCGATTGGCCCGAAGCCGCCGAAAGGCCCGGATTCCCCGCAGCCCGGCGGGGGGCGGGCAGCCGAGCCCGAGCGGACTCCGCCGGAGTCGCGCGATCCGGAGCGCGGCCGCGGGGAAGAGACCGCACCGGATCCGGAGTCGCCGGGGAAGCCTGGCTCCGGCGGCCCGCCGCACGGGCACCCGGAACCCGACGGGCCGGGAAGAGGTTCAGACGGCCGGGACAAGCCGGACCAGACCCGTGATCCGGGGGAAACTCCGGATCCGAGGCCGGGGGACGGCAGTCCGGCCGCGCCGCGGGCGAAGGGCACCGACTTCCCGGAGCCCGGCGGCCGGCGGGATCCGCAAGCGGATCGGAGCTCGGAGGGAGCCCGCGAGCCGGGAGACCGCCGGGCCGAAACAGGTGCGTCGCAACCGGGACGATCGGCCGAGAGCGCACACCGCGTGCCGGACCCCGCGGAACGCGGTCGGGAGGCAGTTCGGCCGACGGAACCGCGCCGCGAGGAACAGTCCGAAGCGGTGCGACGGCCCTCCGAGCGAAAACCTGCCGAGAACGCGAAGAACGACCCGGCGGTGTCGCGGGCGCCCGAACCGGACCGTGCCGAGCCGCGGGCTCATGGCCCGTCGAAAGGAAGATCCGGCGCACAGACCGAAGCCGGAGACGGGCGAACGCGACCCGCGCACTCGGCCGCGCAATCGCCGGTGCGGCCGGGCACGCGGCCTTCGGGTTCCGTCGGCGACGCGATCAACCCTCCGCATCGTGGCGGCGGCCGTCGGCCGAACTCTCCGCAGCCGTCGCACCGGGCACCGGACGAGCAGCCGGCCCGATCCGCTCCGCGCGCGAGGCAGGTGGAAGTTCCAGGACCCGGCCATCACCACTCGGCCGGCCGGACGGACGGCGATCGTGTTTCGCGGACGGGCAAGCGCCGGGACGGAGACGTCCGGATGCCGCCGAAGATCGGCAACCGAAAAGGCTCCGGACCGCTGCCAGGGGCCACCGAGGTGCGCACCGCGGAGGACATCGCGGCCGACAAACGGCCGCCGGAACCGGGGCCGGTGCCGAGGGGGTTCCCGTCGGCTGAGCAGATCCGGCTGACTGACAACCGCAAACGGCACATTCTCGACGGTGATCCGTCCACCGCGCAGCATCCGGGCGGGGGCCATCGCTCGGGAGCCGGGGTGCCGGGGAAGACGGAGTTCCCCCGGCGGTGGACGGAGCAACAGACGCACAACCTCGTTCTCGACGTCGCACGCAAGCCGGATTCCGTGAGGTGGGACGCCGGACGAGGGAACTGGAACGTGTTCGGGATGCGGGACGGGGTGATGATCGAGGTCGTGATCGATCCGGCGGGCCGGATCCGGACCTCGATGCCGCTGTACGGACGCGGTGTGTATCAGAACCCCAGGAACTAGCCGGGTAGCATCGGCCGGCAGCGGAGGCGAGGCAGATCGTGGAAGAAGGATTTACGGGCGGGGAAAAGCCGGGCTCCGGCCCGGGCAGGGCCCCTTCCCTCGCCGTCGGCGGGGGTCATCGGCCCGGGCGAGGGCTGCCGGGCAAGACCGAGTTCCCGGTGCGATGGTCCGAGGAGCAGATCTTCGACTTCGTCGAGGATATCGCCCGGCATCCGCTTGACAGTCAGGTCGTGGAGTTGCCTGACGGGACGTTCCACCTGTGGGATCTCCGGGACGGTGTCCAGTTCGGCGTCGTCCTCGACGCCGACGGCGAGATTCTCGCCGCTTTCCCGGAGTGGGGCCCGGGGGTGATGAAGAATCCGACTGACGTCGAGGGCGCGGCCGCTCCGGGAAGGCCGTGGAGGGAGTTCTTCGGGGGATTGGAAACCCTGGTCGAAGCCGTGCTGGATCGTGTCGAGCCGTGGTCGTACAGTGTGCGTCGTTTCTTCCACGCGGGGGAGTGGCCCCTCTGCGCGTGGACGATCCAGACGGCGCTGGCCCGCAACGGAGCGGCACTCACCGAGCAGGACAAGGTATTGCTGGACGCGGTGCTCGCCGTCACTGGCACCGCTCCGAGCCGATGAGGCAGCCGTCACCGGGTCCCGAAGTGCTGGAGGACCGCGGTCAACTGGGCGATCGGAGCCTCCGGCCCGCCGTCGAAGCGGTACCACGCGGCGTGCCGCCCGGCCGCGCCGAGGATTTCCGCCCGGACCCCGGGAACCTGGCGCGCGTGCGGCACGCCGCGAGGGGCGATCAGTTCGGGACCGGCCAGCAGGCCGTAAGGGATCGACGGCGGGGACGGCTTCGCGGACCGCAGGCCGTGGCTGCGTCCCGGATGGACGGAGACGAGCATCGTCTGCGCCGACTCCGCGAGCCGGTCGGCGAGCGCTTCGACGGCGTGCCGCGAGACGCTCCCGGACGGCGGTCCGCTCAGCAGGACTTCCTCGACGACCCCGGAGTCCGTTGTGGACAGTCGCAGCCTGCCGAGGCAGCCGGAGCCGACAACGACGAAGCGAGCGGGGACGCGGCGGGCAGCGGCGGCGAGGTCGCCCCACGGCTGCGCGGCGGGTTCGGCGATGCCCCAGCCGAGCGGGTCGCGGCCGGTCAGCGCGCGGATCGCGCACGCGGCGGACTCGCCGATCCGCGGCGTCTCGGCGCCGGTCCGCGCGGTGGTGATCCGGAGTTCCACGTCGCCGGAGCCAGGCGACGGCCCGGGTACGATCGGACGTGGCTCGCCGGGCAAGGGAACGAAGCGGATTCCGTTCCAGTGCAACGGGATCCCGCGAAACCCGTCCCGGTGCGCGCCGGATTCCTCGCGCACGATCCAGTCGGCGCCGGCGTCGCGAAGGAGCAGCTCGAGCGGATAGGTGAGCCGGCTGCGCTCGGACGTGACCAGCTGCAGCGCGCGGCGGTCGCGCGAAGCGGCGGCGGCCGCGGTGCGCAGCCACGGCGAGTCGGGCACGACGTGGCGGAATTGCTCGACCACCAGCGCTTCCGGGGTGGTCCGGTCGGCGGCGGGGTGCTCGGTCAGCGGCTGGACCACGAGAGTCCTCCGGTCGCGGCGACCAGTGCCGAGGTGAAGGCCCGCCCGGCGGCTTCGGCCCCGGGATCTCCGTCGGGGGCACGGCTTTCGACCCACCACAGCGGCGGCAGGTCCTCGGCGAGGCCGAGCAGCCGGTGCGCTTCGCCCGGCACCGCGACGAAAACGGGTTCGGCGACAGTCAGCAGCTGTCGCCCGTCCGGACGCCGCAGCCGCAGCGGCTGGCCGTCCGGGACCTCCGCGAGCAGTTCCGGTCCGGCCGCGAGCAGCGCGGCGAACAGGATCTCCGGATCGGGTTTCCGCTGGCACAAACCGATGATGTCGAAGGTCATCCGTGCCTCCCTCCGGGACCCGAAGGTAGTGCGGAAGGCCGGGTTCCCTGCCGCTGTGTCCGGAAGCTGCCGCCGGTTACGCCGCCTGCGGAAAGCGCAGCTCGAAAATCGCCCCGCCCTCGTCCGCGTTGTACACCGACAGCACCCCGCCGTGCGCCTGCGCCACCCACCGCACAATCGACAGCCCCAGTCCGGACGACCCGCCCGTGCTGCTGAACCGGTCAAAGGCATCCGCAGCCGTGGACGGGTCGATGCCGGGACCATGGTCGGCCACAGTGACCGTTCCGCCGTAAACGGTGATGTGCACGATCGCTTCCGCGCCCGGCTGCCTTCCGTACCGGACCGCGTTGTCCAGCAGGTTGCCGACCGCGCGGCGGATCAGGGTCGGGTCCGCGTTCACCTTCGTCGGGGCCGCCGTCACGGTCACCTGCGCGCCTCCGGTGTGCGCGCTCTCGGCGATGTCGGTGACCAGCTGATCGAGCCACACCGGTTGCAGGTTCAGCTGTTCGACACCAGCTGCGAGCCGGGCGCGGACCAGCAGGCTGTCGATGATGCTGCCCATATCGGACGCCAGCTGCACGGTCCGCGGCAGCAGCGCGGCACGCTGATCCGGGTTCGCCTGGGCGGTTTCGGCGAGCGCGCGCAGGGCGGCGACCGGGCTGCGCAAGTCGTGCGCGGTCTCGGCGAGCAGCACTTCCTGTTCCTGCAACGCCGCCGCCGCGGGCCGGATCGAGCGGCCGGACAGCAGGTGCCCGGCGAAGCCGAGCACGGCGATCAGCAGCACGCAGCCGCCGACCACCAGCAGGACGAACTGCGTGTGCGCGGACTCCGTGTCGGTCAGGTCGGCGGACGCGACGACGGCCCCGAGGTACTTCCCGGACGGGTTCAGCAGCGGTTGCGCGCGCACCAGCACCGACCGGCCGTCGGTGCTCTGCTGGTAGCCCTGGACGAGTCCGCCGGTGTGGATCGCGTCGGCGGCGAGTCCGTTGAGCACGCCGGTGTCCATCGGCACGCAGGTGCGGCCGGAGAGATGCGGCCGGAAGGTCTGGGCGCCGCCGGGAAGGATCGCGAACTGCGGGCAGGCGTTGTTCAGCTCGTCGCTGTTGACGAGCGCGAAGCTGACCACGCCGCCGTCGTAGCCGACCTGCCTGCTGACCGCGGACGTGACGCGGTCGAGGCTCGAGGTGACCTCGGCGGTGCCGCGGTCGGCGTCCTCGTCGACGACGATCCAGGCGAGCACGATCAGCCCGATCGCGTTCATCGTGGTGAACAGTGCGGTCAGGACCCAGCGCAGCCGGCGCAACCGGTCGGCGGCGGAGCCGTTCACTGAGCGCCGAACCGGTAGCCGAGACCGCGCACGGCGTGGATCAGTTCCGGTTCCCGCAGCTTCCGCCGCAGCCGCTTCACCACCGCGTCGACCGGATTGGACTTGTCGCCCATTTCCTCGGGAGCCGCGGCCCAGCAGTGTTCGAGCAGTTCCGCCCGGCTCACCGCCTGCCCGGCCCGGACGAGGAGGTATTCGAGCACGGCGAACTCCTTGTTCGACAGGGTGAGCAGCACGTCGGCCCTGCGGACCTCGCGCCGCGCGCAGTCCATCACGAGGTCGTCGTGGCGGAGCACCGAGGGCCGGTCCGACCCGCTGCGCCGGCACAGGTTCAGCACCCGCTGGGTCAGCTCGGCCATCGCGAACGGTTTGACCAGGTAGTCGTCCGCGCCGTGCTCGAACCCGGCGACGCGGTCGGCCGGCGAATCGCGCGCGGTGAGGAACAGCACGGGCGTGTGCCAGCCCTGGCGGCGGAGAGCGTCGACGTAGCCGAGGGAATCGCCGTCGGGCAGCATCCGGTCGAACACCGCGCAGTCGTAGGCGTGCGAGCCGAGCGCTCTTCCGGCGCCGGCGAGGTCTCCGCAGACGTGCACGCCGAGCCCGGCCGCGCTCAGCTGCGCGGCGACCGCGACCCGCATGTTCTCGTCGTCTTCGACGACCATCACCGTTGTCATCCAAACCTCAGGTGTCCCGATGGAAAGTTAGCGCATGCAGTTTCAACTACTCGGTCCGCTCGAGGCGCGCCCGTCGAGCGGCACCCGCATCGAGCTGAGGGCGACGAAGCCGGGCGCGCTCCTGGCGGTGTTGCTCCTGCACGCTAACGCCTGGGTCCGGGTCGATCAGCTGATCGCCGGAATCTGGCATGAACAGGCCGTGCCCGCCTCCGCGCTGCGCAACCTGCGCAGCTACGTGTGGCAGCTGCGGCAAAGCGTGGGGGAGCGGCTGGAAAGCCGGCCGGGCGGCTACCGGATCAAGGTGCTGCCGGGCGAACTGGACACCGAACTGGTCGAAACGCTCGCGGAATCCGGTCGTGCGGCGCTGGCCGAGGCGGAGTACGAGACCGCGGCCGAGCGGCTGTCCGCCGCGCTGGGGCACTGGCAGGGCGAGCCGTTCGAGGGCCTCGAGTTCGACGGCGCACGGGCCGCGGCGGCGAACTGGGAGGAACGGCGCGCCGAGCTCCGGTGCCTGCTCGCCGAGGCGTACCTCGCGGCGGACCGCGCGACGGACGCGATCACGCTGCTGCGCGAGGTCGCCGACCGCGACCCGCTCCGCGAAAGCGCGTGGGCGCGGCTCGTGCTGGCCCTGCAGCAAGCCGGTCGCCCGGCCGAAGCGCTCGCCGCGTTCGAGCACGCCCGGAAGCTGCTGGCTCGCGAACTCGGCTGGGAACCGGGGCCGGAACTCGTTGCCGCGCAGCGGAAGGTGCTGCGGGAACGGCAGCCGGGCACGGGCGCGAAGCTCAGCCTGGTCGCGGGCGGCGGTTCGGCGCCGCGACCGGCCGGAATCGACGGGCTGCTGACGTCCGCCACGAGCGAGGTGCTGATCATGTGCGCCACCGTCGGGCCGGGACCGGCGGACGTCGTGCGCCGGCTGGGCCAGGCGACGTTGCGGCCCGGCGTGCGTTACCGCGTGCTGTGCCCCGATTCGGCCCGGCTCTCCGGTGCGCTCGGCGGGCTGGCGCTCGCCGGGCCGGACGTGCGGACCGTGGCCGACGTGCCGATGGACGCGCTGGTCGTCGACCGTGCGGCCGCGGTGCTGCCGGACGACCGGGCCGGGAGTTCGGCCGCGGCGGTGTTCCGGCTGCCCGGCGTCGTCGCGGCGACGGCCGGGCTGTTCGACCGGATCTGGCCTGAGGCCGTGCCGCTGATCCCGACGAGTCTCGACGACCGCGAGGGCGCCGCGGGGCTTACTCGCCGCGAGCGCGATCTGCTGACCCTGCTGTGTTCCGGCAGCACCGACGAATCCGCTGCGGCCCGGCTCGACATCTCCGTGCGCACGGTCCGGCGGATGGTCGCCGACATCATGAACCGGCTCGGCGCGCGCAGCCGGTTCCAAGCCGGGGCGAAGGCCGCCGGGCGGGGCTGGCTGATGGCCGAGGCGGGCTGATGACGAACGCACAACGCCTCCTGGTCGCCGACCGGCCCGGCGCGTACCCGACGATCGGCGACGCGCTCTCCGTCGCTCCGGCCCACGCCGTGATCACCGTCGCCGAGGGCCGGTACCGCGAGGTGCTCGCCCTGTCCGGACTGCACGTGACGCTGACGGCGGAGGCCGGGGCGCAGGTGATCGTCGACGGCGCCGGAGCGGATCATCCGGTGCTGCACGCGGTCGGCGGATCCCTGACGCTGCAAGGAATCGAGCTGCACGCGGGCGAGTCGGGCGCGCTGTCTACGGAGAACGTGGAGCTGGTCGTACGCCGCTGCCTGATCACCGGCGGACGCGGGCCCGCGGTGCGGATCGAGGGGACGGCAGCGTTCGAGCTGACCGGCTGCTCGCTGAAAGCGGTCGAACAGGGCGTGGTGATCGAAGGCAGCCCGGGACGGCTGGTGGACACCGTCATCGAGGAGGTGACCGGGGACGGCGTCGTGATCGGCATGGGGGCCGCGCCGGTGTTGCGCGGTTGCACCGTGAGCGGGTGCGGGCTGCGCGGGGTGTACGTCTACCAATACAGCCGCCCAGCGTTGGAAAACTGCGCCATTTCGCGGACCGGCTCGGACGGGATCGCCGTGGCCCAGCACAGCTCGCCGCTCCTGCGGCAGTGCACCGTCCGGGACTCGCGCGGTTTCGGCATCGCGTTCGCGGCCGGATGCGGCGGCAGCATCGAGGAGTGCCGCGCGGAAAACACCGCGGAGCCGGGCATTTCCCTCGCCGACGGCGCGAACCCAGTCGTGGTCGAGCCCACCGGGCCGGCCGGTTCCGGAGGCGGGGCGCCGGACGAACTGCTGACCGAACTCGACACGATGGTCGGCCTTCCTCGCGTCAAGGCCGAGGTGCGTTCGCTGGTGGACGAACTGCAGGTCAACGAATGGCGGCGGAACGCGGGCCTGCCGGTCGGCGGCGCGAGCCACCACCTGATCTTCGCCGGCGCGCCCGGCACGGGGAAGACGACCGTGGCCCGGCTGTACGGGCGGCTGCTGCAAGCACTGGGGGTGCTGCCGCACGGCCAGTTCCGGGAGGTGTCGCGGCGCGATCTCGTGGGCCAGTACATCGGCCACACCGCGGAGAAGACGGCGCTGATCTTCGAGGAGGCCAAGGGCGGGGTGCTGTTCATCGACGAGGCCTACACGCTGTCGCGGGCGGGCTCGGCGGGCGGCGACTTCGGGCAGGAGGCGATCGACACCCTGGTGAAGATGATGGAGGACCACCGGGACGAGGTCGCCGTGATCGTGGCCGGGTACACGAAGGAGATGGCCGGGTTCCTGTCCGCCAACCCCGGGCTCGCGTCGCGGTTCGGCAAGACGATCGAGTTCGAGAACTACACCCCCGGCGAACTGCTCGGCATCATCGAACGGATGGTCTCCAGCCAGGACTACGAACTCGACGCGGCCGCGGAACCGGTGCTCGTCGACCACTTCGCGCGGATCTCCGGCGACGAGAACTTCGGCAACGCCCGCGACGCGCGGCGGTTGTTCGAGGGCGTGCGGAAGTCGCAGTCCCAGCGGTTGCGGCTGCTCGGCCGGGTGCCGACGCTCGAGGAACTGCGGAGCCTGAGCATCGCCGACATCGAGGCGGCAGTCGCCCGCTAACCTGGGCTTCGTGCGGGTGCTGGTGGTCGAAGACGATGACAATGTGCGGATAGCTCTCGACGTTTCGTTGCGCAGTGCCGGATTCGCCGTGGACGCGGTGGCCGATCTGCCGGTCGCCGACGAAGCGCTCTTCGTCAACGCCTACGACTGCGTGGTCTTCGACCGGATGCTGCCGTCGGGCGACTCCCTCGGCTACGTGCAGCACCGGCGCCGGTCCGGCTGGCTGGTGCCGGTGCTGTTCCTGACCGCGCGCGACAGCACCGCCGACCGGGTCGCGGGCCTGCAGCTCGGCAACGACTACCTCGTCAAACCGTTCGAGATGGCCGAACTGGTCGCGCGCGTCCGCAGCCTGTGCCGGCTGAGCCCCGCGCCGCGGACCCGCCCGGCCGTCCTGCGCCGCGGCGACGTGGAACTCGACGCGGGCACCCGCGAGGTGCGCCGCGCGGGCGTGCTGCTCACCCTGGCCCCGAAGGAATTCCTGGTCCTCGAACGCTTGATGGCCGCCGCCGGCGCGCCGGTGCCGCGCAAGGAGCTGATCGAGCACGCGTGGGACCGGATGGCCGATCCGGACTCGAACGTCCTGGAGGTCGTGGTCCGGCAGCTCCGGCGCAAACTGCGGGAACAGACCCTGATCGAGACGGTCCGCGGCGTCGGCTACCGGTTCGCCGGGTAGCGGTCCGCGCTCCTCGGACGCGCCCGCAGCGGGAGGAGCGCGGCGAGGCCGAGGAACCAGACCATGCCGAGGTAGCGGCCGATCGGCAGGAACGGCGAGAATCCCTTGGTCAGCAGCGAAAGCATCGACAGCACGGAAAGCGCGGCGACCCCTAGGCCGAACCAGGCGAGCCACTTCGGGATGCGTGCGCCGGTCGCGACCGCGGCGGTGAGGAGCCCGATGGTGGCGATCTGGACGGCCGCGCCCGTGGTGAAGCTCAGGTCTGTGACGGCGCGGTAGACGGCGAGATTGTCGGTGATTCCGGGCAGGGACAGGATCCATTGGATGCTCGCTGAGAGCAGGAGGAACACCCCCGCCGCGGTACCGGCGGTGCGGGCAAGCGAGGCATGGGCATCGCGGCCGAGGCAGTGCAGGTAGCTGGCTGACCAGCCTGCGAAGACCAGCAGCGCAAGGCCGCTGACGGCTTGGCAGAACGCGGCGATCGGGACGCCGCCGTGGCTGGTCGCGGCGAGGTAGGCCGCTACTTCGGAGTTGGTCGAGTACGGCGTGACGATGGACGCGCCTCGGTTCTGCCCGAGCAGGCCCGGGAAGACGAGGGACGCCAGGAAGAAGACCACATAGGACACTGCGGCCAGTACGCCGGTGCGGACGCGGAATTCGGTAGTGGTGGTGGACATGGCAGGGATCATGCGGCGGTCCGCAGTTGATGCGCGTCGCTTCGGAGGCGTATCTCGGCCTGCTCCCGCGGGAGTACGTCCGGGAGCGTAGCGGGAAATGCGCTTCCGGACGGACGCGCCAGCACCTCAAGACGCGGACGATGGCCTGGTGACATCTGGTCGAGCAACCGCGGCCCGCCGTCTGCCGGGCGGCGGGAATGCGTTGCTGGCCTTGGCTTTCGCCGTGGTCGCCGCAGCGGCTGCGGCGGCCGCCCACGGCTCGTGGCCGGGATGGGTGACGGCCGCCGTAGCCGGTGCGGCCGTGGCATGGTGGCGGACCCGCCCGACGCTCGCGCTGCTGACCGGTTTCGCCATGTACGTCGCGGATCTGCTGCTGGGCACGGTGCCCGCGCCGGTCTTCCTGCCGCTGGTCCTCATGTTCGCCGCCACGGTGGTGCTCGGCCGCCGCCCGGTCGCCTACGCGGTGCTGGCCGCCGGTTATGCGCTGGCCGTCAGCGTCCCGGTGCCTGGCTGGGATTCGCCGAGCGTGGGATCGGCGGTCGGATTGGCAGCGTGGTTCCTCGTGCTGGCCGTAGCCGCGGAGCTCGTCCGGGTCCGGCGTCAGGCACGCCGAGCCCGCGAGGCCGAGCTAGCCGGGGAAGCGCGGACCCGGCGGGAACAGGCATTGCGCCGTGCCGGGGACGAACGGCTCCGGATCGCGCGCGATCTGCATGACGTGCTCGCTCACCAGCTGGCGTTGATCACGGTCCAGGCCAACGCGGGGCTCGCCCTGCTCCCGCGCGATCCGCAAGCCGTCGAACAGGTGCTGACCGCGATCAAGGACGCGGGAAACTCCGCGCTCGGCGAGGTGCGCGCGGTGCTGGACGCGCTGCGCGCACCCGACTCCGGCGACGTCCCGTACCGCCCGAGCCCCCGGCTTTCCCAACCCGGCGACCTGGCCGAACTGCTCGACGGAGCGCGCGCGGCGGGACTGCGCGTCGCGACCGAGATCGAGGACGCGCTGCCGTCGTTGCCCGTCCCGGTGGACCAGGCCGCGTACCGGATCGCCCAGGAAGCGGTCACGAACGCGATCCGGCACGCCGGTGCGGGCGCGACCGTCGGACTCCGCCTGTCCTGCGCCGACGACCGGCTCGAGCTGACCGTGACGGACGATGGCGGGGGTCGTCCTCGGGGCGGAGTTTCGGGAGGTGGCAACGGGTTGCCGGGGATGCGGGAACGTGCCGTGGCGTTCGGTGGCGTGCTCACAACGGGCCCGGTTCCCGGTGGCGGGTATCGGGTGGCGGCCGTTTTGCCGGTCGGCGGTGTCCGGTGACCGGCTCGATCCGGGTCGTTCTCGCTGACGATCAAGCGCTCGTGCGCGCGGGCATCCGGGTGCTGCTGGAGACCTGCCCGGACCTCGTGGTGGCCGGCGAAGCCGCCGACGGCGAGACCGCGCTTCACTTGGTGCGAGAACTGAGGCCCGACGTCGTCCTGATGGACATCCGCATGCCCGGCCTCGACGGGCTGGCCGCCACCGGCCGGATCGCCGCCGACCCGCGGTGCGGCGGGACGCGCGTGGTCATGCTCACCACCTTCGACCTGGACGAGTACGTCTTCGAGGCGCTGCGCCGGGGCGCGGCCGGATTCCTGGTGAAGAACAGCGAACCGGACGATCTCGTGCGCGGCGTCCGGGCCGCCGCGGCCGGGGACGCGCTGCTCGCCCCCGGCGTCACGCGCAGGCTGATCGCGGAATACGCCACCCGCACGAAGCCGGTTCCGTCGGCAGCGGCGGCGCTTTCCGCGTTGACCGGACGGGAACGGCAGGTCCTCGCGCTGGCCGGAACGGGACTGTCCAATGCGGACATCGCGGACCGGTTGCGGGTTAGCCCGCTGACCGCGAAGACGCACGTGTCGCGCATCATGGGCAAGCTATCGGTGCGGGACCGGGTGGGGCTCGTCGTGCTCGCCTATGAAACCGGTCTGGTCCGGCCCGGGTGGGTGGCCGAGTGACCTGCGCTGCCTGGCCTGAGACTGTCCTATGTGGACAGAACCTCTCATCCCGCCAACTCCGCCTCGATCAGATCAGCAGCCCGCTTGGTCCCGCCCTCCGCCATCAGCTCCCGACGGACCTCCGCCAGCCGAGCCGCGACCTGCGGCGACCCGACCAGCTCCAGCAGACTCTCCCGCAACGCCCTGGCAGTCGCCCGGCCAGGATCGATCCGGCGCCCGACCCCGAGCCGCACCAGGACGTCCGCGTTGTCCGGCTGATCGGTGTACGGATCCTGAGGCGCCGCGATCATCGGCACGCCGTGAAACAACCCCTCCACGCACCCGCCCATCCCGCCATGGGTCACGAACGCGGAGGCCTTCTCCAGCACGGCCATCTGCGGCACCCAATCCCGCACCTCGACCGTCCCGGGCAACTCGCCGAGCGACGCCGGATCGACGTGTTTCCCGATCTGCAGCACCACGTGCCACCCGGGCAGGTCGCCGAACGCCGCGACGCACTCCCGGTAAAAGCCGGGCTTGCCGGTGAACGTCGACCCCAGCGACACGAGCAGCACCCGTTCCACTCCGGCAGGCGGCTGCCACGCCTCCGCTCGGGAACCGAAGCAGGGGCCGACGAAGGTGGTCCGCCGAGAATCCACCCGGTCCGGGTTCGGTTGCAGGACCCGAGGGATCAGAGCCAGTTCCCGCGCCGGACGGCCCAGATAGCCGGACGGAATTCCGTTGTCGCGCAACCACTCCGCCCACCGTCCGTAATGGACGGAGAAGCGCGGATCACGCCGTCGCTCCTCGAATTCGCGCAGGAGTTCGTCGTCGCCGCGGTCGGGAACGGAGTTCGGCGAGAACATCACGTGCGGCACCCGCCACTGTTCGGCCAGCACACGCACCGCGCCCACGCCCTGGTCGTAGAGGACCAGATCCGGCCGATCGTCCTCGAATGCCGCCCGCAGCTGTGGCGTCATCGCGATCGCGTCGTCGAGGAACAAGTCCCGGTGCGCGATCTCGTCAGACGGCCATTCCGCGCGCCCGTCCAAATAGGACAAAAGAGTCGACCGATACGGAACGAAGTCAGCGCCGACACCGGTGATGACGTCGGCGAAAGCGGGATCGTTCGCGTAGCTCACCCGATGCCCGCGCGCGACGAGTTCCCGGATCACCTCCAGGCTCGGCAGCACATGCCCGTGCGACGGCAGATTCACCATGCAGAGATGCGTCACGACAACCCCAGCCGGGACAGCGGCGCGTCGGGCGCGTCGACGGCCGCGGTGAGCAGCGTCCGCAGCTTGTCGAGCAGCCCGGCGGCGGTGGCACGGTCGAACAGGTCGCTGGAGTAGTGCAGGTAGGCGTCCAGTTTGTTCGTCCGGGCCTCCTGGAACTCCAGGTACAGGTCGTGGTCGTGCGAGTCGGTGCCGATGGCGACCGGACGCTCGTCGCCCCGGTTCGCGCCGACCGGCAGGTCCTGCAGAGCCAGCTGAACCTGGAACAACGGATGCCGGTCCGGCGTCCGCGCGCCCAGCTCCGCCACCAGCCGGTCGAAGGGCACGTCCTGGTTGGCGTACGCGGTCAGGTCCACCTCGCGCACCCGCGCTACCAGATCGCGGAACGACGGGTCTCCGGCGGTGTCCGTGCGCAGCACCAGGCAGTCGGCGAAACAGCCGACGAGATCGTCCAGCTCAGGACGCGGACGGCCGGCGATCGGCGTGCCCAGCGGCAGGTCAGTGGCACCGCTGAGACCGGTGAGGAGAGCGGCCAGACCGGCGTGCAGCACCATGAACAGGCTCGCTCCGCATTCCCGGGCCACCGCGGTCAGGCCGTCACGCAGGTCGGCGTCGAAGCGGCCGAGCACGGTCCCGCCTCGCCCGGTCCGGATGGCCGGTCGCGGCCGGTCGGCGGGGAGCGGGATTTCCGCGGGCAGCCCGGCGAGCGTGGATCGCCAGTGGTCGAGCTGCTCCTCGACGCGCAGATCACGTTGCCACACCGCGTAATCCGCGTAACGGACCGGAAGCGGCGGCCACGTGGGCGACACCCTGGCGCGTCGAGCGGAGTAGGCCTGACGGAAGTCGCGGGACAGCACGTCCAGCGACCAGCCGTCCGCGGCGACATGCGGGAGCGCGAGCAGCAGAATCGGCTCGGCGCCAGTGACCAGGTAAACGTGCAGCGGCGGCTCACGCGTGAGGTCGAACGGTTCGGCCGCTGCGGCCGAGAGCACCTGATCCAGGTCACCGGCGGTCAGCCGTCGCACGTCAGGCGGTGCCGGGGGCAGGATGCGTTGATACGGCTGGCCTTCGTGCACGTCGTAGACGGTCCGCAGCGATTCGTGCCGCGCGACGAGATCGGCCAGCGCGGCGGTCAGCGCAGGCTCGTCCGGCTTCGGCAGCCGCAGGGCGAGCGGAAGCACCGTCGTGGCCGTCGGCCCGTGCAGCTGATCCCGTGCCCAGAACCGGAACTGACTGTGCGACAACGGGATCCGATCTGGAAGCTGTCGACGCTCCAGGGGTGCCGACACTGCGGGCCGAGCCTGCTCCACCCGTGCGGCGAGCCCGGCGGCGGTCGGATGATCGAACAGCTCACGGACGGCGAGTTCGACGCCGAGCAGGTCCCGGATCCGGGCGACCGCCCGCATTGCCAGCAGCGAATGCCCGCCCAGCGCAAGGAAATCCTCGTCGACGCCGACCGACGGAAGGTCGAGTGTGTCGGCGAATACCTCGCAGAGCATCCGCTCGTGCGGGGTGCGCGGAGCCCGACTCGCTACCGGAAGTGCCTGCTGGGGCGCGCTCGGCCTCGGTAGCGCCGCGCGGTCGATTTTCCCATTGGCCGTACGCGGAATCTGCGCCATCACCAGCAACGTGGCCGGCACGAGATGGACCGGCAGCCGCGCCGCGAGCCCGGCCCGCACCGCAGCGGGATCGACCGCGGCGCCGGGCGCGGGCACGAGATAGCCGATCAGCCGTCCGTCGTCCGGCACGACGACGGCCTGCCCGACGTCCGGGTGATCGGTCAAGGCAGCCTCGACTTCGCCCAGCTCGATCCGGATCCCGTTGACCTTGACCTGGTCGTCGACCCGCCCTTCGTAGTGCAGGAGCCCGTCCGCGTCCCAGCGGCCCAGGTCGCCGGTCCGGTACATCCGCGCGCCGGGCGGGCCGAACGGGCACGCGGTGAACCGTTCCGCGGTCAGCCCCGGCCGGCCCAGGTAGCCCCGGGTGAGGCCGGGACCGGCGACGTAGATCTCGCCGACCGTGCCCGGGGCCGCCGGAGCGAGCCGCGAGTCCAGCACGAACACCTCGGTGTCCCGGATCGGGCGGCCGATCGGCGCGACGGCGCGGCCGGAACCGGGGGAGCAGGGCCACAACGTCACGGTGTCGGCGGCCTCGGCCGGGCCGTAGGTGTTCACCATCCGGCGGCCGCGTGCCCACGTCTCGATCAGCGTGTCCGGACAGGCCTCGCCGCCGACCACGAGCGTGCGCACCCGAGGCAGGCTCTCCGCCGGGACAGTCGCCAGCACCGCCGGAGCGAGCTGCACGTGCGTGACCTGGTGTTCAGTGATCCACTCGGCCAGCGAAGGCCCCTCCAGGATGACGTCCGGGCCAGGCAACACCAGGTGCGCGCCGGACAGCAATGCCGTGCACAGTTCGGAAATCGCCGCGTCGAAGCTCGGCGACGACAACTGGGAGACGGTCGAGTCCGCGTCGAGAGCGAACCCGTCGATCTGCGCGGCAGCCATGCTCGCGACCGCCGCGTGCGGGACGGACACCGCCTTCGGAGTCCCGGTCGAACCTGAGGTGTACAGCACGAACGCGGGGTTGAGCGGCCGGAGTTCGACCTCCGGTGCCGTTTCCGGTTGGCTGGCAAGGGCGGTGCGGGGATCGGCCAGGTTGAGGTGCGGCGTGTCCAGCTCCTCGTGTGCCAGGGTCAGCACCGGCTGCGCGTCGGCGAGCATGAACCGGATCCGCTCGGCCGGGTAAGCCGTGTCCACCGGCAGCACCGCCGCCCCGGACTTGAGCACCGCCACGATCGCCAGCGCGTGATCGGCTCCCCGCGGCACCGCGACGGCGACGACGCGCTCCGGCCCCGCGCCGTGGGCGATCAGCAGGTGCGCGAGCCGGTTGGCCGCGGCGTCGAACTCCGCGTAGGTGTAAGAAACCCGCGCATCGGAGACAGCGGGCCGGTCCGCGTAGCGCGCGGCGATCTGGCCGAACCACTCCGCGACGGTCCGCGTCGGCCGCAGGATCCGATCGGGTTCGGCCGCGATCGTCAGCAGGAGCTGGCGGAAGCGCGCGGCCAGCTCGGTCGCCGTCACCGGGTCGACCACATCCGGTCGGTAAGCCAGCCGGACGCCGAGTTCCGCGCCGGGACGGACGGTCAGGTCGAGCGGATAGTGCGTCGACTCCCGCCCGCTGACCCCAGTGAAGAGAGCGCCGGGAAGTTCCTTGGCGCCGGCGTAGTTCTCCACGACGGTGGCGGTGTCGAACAGCTCGCCGTGCCCGGCGAGGCGCAGGATCTCCGCGAGGTCGAGGTACTGGTGCGCGAACAGCTCGGCCTGTTCCCGCTGGAGCCGCCGCACGAACTCGGCGAGCGGCTCGTCGGCGGCCAGCCGGACGCGCACCGGGAGCGTGTTGATCAGCAGGCCGATCAGCTCGCCCGCCGCGGGCAGGTCCGGCGGACGCCCGGACACGGTGGTGCCGAACACGACGTCCGCGCGACCGATGTGCTCGCTGAGCAGAATCGCCCAGGCGGCTTGGACGACCGTGTTCAGCGTGACGCCGAGCTGCCGCAGCCGCGCCGACAACCTCGCGTAGTCCTCAGTGGACAGTGCAGTCGTGAGCTCGACCGGATCAGCGGTCGCGCGGCGGTCGGCGACCAGCGTTGGACCGGTGAGACCGTCCAGGGAAGACCGCCACGCCTCGACGGCCGCCTCGCGGTCGCGTTCGCCGAGCCAGTCGAAGTAGTCGCGCAGTTCCACCACCGATGCTTGCCGGTTTCCGGCGTATGCGCGGCGAATCTCGTCCAGCAGGAGCGGAATCGACCATCCGTCCAGCAGGACGTGGTGATAGGTGAGCACCAGCCGGTTCCGTCCGTCGGGCAGCCGCACCAGCAGCGCCCGCAGCAGTGGCGGCTTGGTGAGGTCGAACGGCCGGGCTGCCTCCGCCGCGTCACTGTCACGCAGATCGGTCCACTCCAGCTCCGCCGTCGCCGGAATCACCGCGACCGGCTCGCCCGAACTGACCGTCGGGAACGCCGCGCGCAAGTGCGGATGTCGCTCCAGCACCGAGGCCACCGCAGCCCGCAGCCGTGAAGCATCCACCGCACCGGTGAGATCGAGGCTGAGCTGCAGGCGATAGCGGTCAGCGTCGGCTCCGTCGAGGTTGGCGTGGAACACGAAGCCGCGTTGCAAGGGCGTGAGCGGGAGAACGTCGACGAAGCCGGGGTACTCCGCCGCGATTCGGTCCACATCGGACTGACGCAGCGGCGTCAGCGGGAAGTCGGACGGCGTGTGCCCGCCAGCGCCGGGAGTCCGGGAGTGGTCGGCCAACGCGGTCACGGCCCAGGTCCAGCTCTCCGCGAGATCCCGGACGTCCTCTTCGGACAGCAGCGCCGGTGCACAGGTCCAGGTCGCGCCGAGGACGAGGCCGTCGGGGCTTTCGGTGACGTGGGCATCGACGAGCAGGGGATGCCCCAGCGGCTGCCGGTTGCCGGAACCGCCGGTGATGACCTCGGCGGTCAGCGCGCTGTAGTCGGTCACCGGAGCCCAGTCGGCTTCGGCGGACGGGGTGAACCGGCCGAGGTAGTTGAACGCGATCTGGGCGGCGGGGGCGGCGGCGAGGCTGTCCGCGGTGTCCGGGTTGAGGTAGCGGAGCAGTCCGTAGCCGAGGCCTTGCCCCGGGGCGGAGCGGACCTGCTCCTTGACCCGCCGCAGGCACGCGCCCGCGTCGGCGCCGCCGGACCAGACGTCGTCCCACCGGAGCGGGCCGGGGTCGAGACGCACCGGACGCATGCTGGTGAACCAGCCGACGGTGCGGGTCAGGTCGATCGCCTCGTCGAGGTCCGCGCGGCCGTGCCCCTCGACGTCCACCCGGAATGCGGCGCGCGGCAGGCCGTTGCGCTCCCGCCAATCGGCGACCGCGATTGCCAGCGCGGTGAGCAGGACGTCCTCCGCCGAGGCGTGGAAGGCAGCGCACACCGAGCCGAGCACGGCACGGGTGGTGTCCACGGGCAGGGAGACGGTGTGGTGGGTCGCGGTGCCGAAGGTGTCTCGCTCGCGATTCAGGCTTCCCGTGGTGATCGACGGACCGGTGTTCGCTACGACCGAGTTCCAGTACGGCAGCTCTGCCAGCCGCCGCGCGGACCGGGCTTCCTCGTGCAGCCGGGTAGCCCAGGCGCGGAAGGACGTGGGCACGGGCGGCAACGGGGTGTCCGGGGCCTCGCAGGCGGCGGCGAGATCCGACAGGAGGATCGGCCAGGAGACGATGTCGACGGCCAGGTGGTGCACGATCAGCAGCAGCCTGCCCCGGCGGTCAGGCCCGGCGTCGAACCAGACCGCACGGACGATCACTCCCTGCTCCGGCGCGAGTGATGCGCCCGCTGCGGCGGCTTCTGCCTGGATAAGCGCGTCGGTGTTCGGGCCGGTGGCATCAACTCGGCGAAGGCAGTTCCCAGCGCTCGCCTGGATCTCGATCGTCCCGCGCACCCACCGCATCCGGAGCATGTCGTGCCGCGCGAGGACCTGCTCCAGCGCACCCGACAGCCGAGCCTCGGTCAGTCCTGCCGGGGTGTGCACGAACGCCGACTGGCTGAACCGGTCGATGTCGCCGCCGGTCTCGGTCAGCCAGTGCATCACCGGCGTCAGCGGCACCTCCCTGCCGCCAAGCTCGACGTCGGCCCGGACCCGCGCCACCGCGGCGAGCCCGGCGGGACTGCCGTGCCGGAACACCTCCCGCAGCGTGAACCCGAGACCGGCGGCCTGCGCCCGCGCCACCAGCTGGATCGCGGAAATGCTGTCCCCGCCCAGATCGAGGAACCCGTCGTCGGCGCCGACGCCGGTCATGCCGAGCACCGAGCCGAAGATCCGGCACAACGTCTCTTCCCGCGCGTCGGCCGGGCGACGGGATTCGGGGCGGTTCGGGCGGGGAAGCGCGGCACGGTCGACCTTGCCGTTGGCCAGCCGGGGCAGCTCGCCGAGCCCGACGACCGCACCCGGCACCACGGCTTGCGGCAGCATCCGGCCGAGATGCTCCCGAACGTCCGCCGCGTCGATTTCCGGGACCACGTAAGCGATCAGGCGCTTCTCGACGGTGATCACCACGGCTTGCTCGACGGCCGGATGCGTCAGAAGAGCCGCTTCGATCTCGCCCGGCTCCACCCGGACGCCGTTGATCTTCAGCTGCTCGTCGGTACGGCCGTCGTAATGCAATGTGCCGTCGGAATCCCAGTGCGCGAGGTCGCCGGTCCGGTACATGCGCGCGCCCGGCGGACCGTACGGGCAAGCCGTGAAGCGTTCGGCAGTCAGTGCGGGCCGGTTGCCGTAACCCCGGGCGAGACAGTCTCCGGCCAGGTACAGCTCGCCAGTGATCCCCGGCGGGAGCGGGCGCAGCGCCGAGTCCAGCACCAGCACGCGCACTCCCGGCATCGGCTCGCCGATCGCGGCGACGGCCGTGTCGGAGGGCTCGTAGTCCCACAGGGTCGCCCAGATCGTCGCCTCGGTCGGACCGTAGGCGTTGACGACCGTGCGGCCTTCGCCCCATCGCTGCGCCAGTTCGCCGGGACACGCCTCGCCGCCGACGATCACCGTGGTCAGCCCGACAGCGGATTCGGGCGGAATCGTGCCCAGGACCGTCGGCACGAGCTGCGCGTGGCTGACTTCCGCCTCGCTCAGCCAATCGCCAAGTCCGGCCCCGGCGCGCGGCACGCTGGGATCCGGGATCACTACGGTCGCGCCCGCGGCCAGCGGTGCGAACAGCTCCGCCACCGAGATGTCGAACGCCGCCGACGTGGTGTGCGCCATCCGTGCGTCCTCGTCGAGGCGGTAACCGGTCACGAAGGCAGCGACGGCGTTCGCGACCGCGGCACGCGTGGTGACGACCGCCTTCGGCGTGCCGGTCGAACCCGACGTGTAGAAGAGAAAAGCCGGATGCTGCGGCATCGCGCGTTCAACGGGCCGGGTGCCGGGTTGGTCGATCGTGGTGGGCAGGACGAGGTGCGGGCCGGGCACGCCGTCGAGGGTCGCCGCGGTTCCGAGCGTCAGCAGCGGGCGGGAGTCTTCCACCATGAACTGTCGGCGCTGCGGGGGATGGTTCAAGTCGAGCGGCAACGCGGCCGCGCCTGCGCGAGTGATCGCGAGGAGCGCCGTCAGATACGAAGCGGACGGCGGTATCGCCACCGCGACTGTCCTTTCCGGACCCGCGCCGTGCTCGATCAGCAAGTGCGCCAACCGGTTCGCCGCCGCGTCGAGTTCGCGGTAGGTGAGCTGGCCCGCCGCGTCCCGTACCGCGATCCGGTCCGTGCCAGCCGAGATCGGATCGAACGCCCGTGCTCCCGAAGCTGCACCGACGCCGGTGGCGAGCAATGCCCGGGCACGGTCGTCGGTCAGCAGCCGGACCGCCCCCGCCGGTTGCGCGGGCTCCTTAGCGATCGCCGTCAGCAGGCTGAGGAAGCTCTCGGCGACCTCCGCCGCGGTGTCCGCGCTGAGCACGTCCGGCCGGTAAGCGAGTTCGACCGTCAGCTCGCGGCCGGGAATCACGTAGAGGTAGAGCGAGTAATGCGTCGACTCCCGCCTGCCGAACCCGGTCACCGCCAGTTCGCCGGTACGGCCGAGCCCGCCCATGTCCGGGTAGCTCTCGACCACGGTCGCGGTGTCGAACAGCACCCCGTGCCCGGCCGCGCGCTGGATGTCGGCGAGACCGAGAAACTGGTGCTCCAGCAGGTCCGCCTGCTGGTCCTGGACCTGCCGCAACAGCCCGGCCAGCGGCTCGTGCGGCGAACACCGCACCCGGACCGGGATCGTGTTGATCAGCAGCCCCACCATCCGGTCCGCGTGCTCCAGGTCCGCCGGACGCCCGGAAACGGTCGTCCCGAACACGACGTCGTTTCTGCCGGTGAGCCTGCCGAGCAGAACCGCCCACGCCGACTGCACCGCGGCGTTGAGCGTCAGGTCCAGCTCGCGCAGCCGCTCCCGGAGCGCAGCGAAGACCTCCGTCCGCAGCCGGGCGCTGACCAGCTCCGGCCGGACAGCGCGCGAG
This sequence comes from Amycolatopsis sp. NPDC003676, assembly GCF_053587275.1. Classification (NCBI taxonomy): domain Bacteria; kingdom Bacillati; phylum Actinomycetota; class Actinomycetes; order Pseudonocardiales; family Pseudonocardiaceae; genus Amycolatopsis; species Amycolatopsis sp. NPDC003676. The sequence goes on along the minus strand of NZ_JBSFNS010000020.1, from coordinate 76,552 downwards.
CGCGGCGGGGCCACGAGAGTCGGCCCGTCGAGATCCCGCAACGTCTGCACCCACGCCTTGGCCGCGACCGCGTGGTCCTGTTCCGCCAGCCAGCGCAGGTAATCGCGGTGGTCCGCGGCGGGAGGCAACTTCGCACCGGTGGCCAGCGCGAGCAGTTCGCGGATGACGATGGGCGTCGACCAGCCGTCCAGCAGGACGTGGTGCAGCGTCAGCAGCAGCCGCGACCGGCCTTCGCCCAGCTTCACCAGCGCGGTCCGCAGCAGCGGCGGACGGGCAAGGTCGAACGGCGCCTGCAGTTCCTCGGCGGAGATCCGCTCGTGTTCTGCCGAGGAAACCTCGCGCCAGTGCGGCGGACGGTGCGCCGGGATCACCTGGACCAGGCGACCGTCGCCGGTGGCCGGAAAAGCCGCGCCGAGGTTCGGGTAGCGGCGGACCAGCGCGTCGAGTGCGGTCTGCAGGCGGTCCGGATCGAGGTCGCCGTCCACGTCGAGTGCCAGCTGGACCCGGTAGTTCTCGTCGCTGTCGTAGCTGCCGTGGAACACCAGACCTTGCTGCAGCGGCGTCAGCGGCAGGACGTCGACCAGGCCCGGGTAGTCGCGGAGCAGATCGTCGATCTCGGGCTGGTTGAGCTGCGCCAGCGGGAAGTCGGCGGGCGTGCGGCGGTCGCCGGCCAGCCGCGCGAGCCGGGCCGGGGTGCGGCGCAGGAACAGTTCGTGCGGCGTGAAGCGGACCCCCTTCGCCTGCGCCCGGCCGACCAGCGTGATCGCGAGCAGGCTGTCCCCGCCGAGGGCGAAAAAGCTGTCGTCGACGCCGACCTCGGCGAGCCCGAGCACCTCGGCGAACACCTGGCAGAGCAGTTGCTCTGTGGAGGTCGTCGCGCGCTTCGTGGTCGTCGCGGACCGGGTTGGGGCCGGTAGGGCGGCGAGGTCGGTCTTGCCGTTGCGGGTAGTCGGGATCTGGTCCAGGACAACGAGGTCAGCCGGGACGAACGCGCCGGGCAGGGTCGCGGCGAGCCCGGTCAGCACGCCCTCGACGTCCACTGTGGACGCTGGAGCGGGCACGACGTAGCCGACGAGGCGCCGCCGGCCCGGCTCGTCCTCCCGTACGACGACCGCCGCACGACCGATCGCCGGATCCGCGCGCAGGGCCGCTTCGACCTCGGCGGGCTCGATCCGCACGCCGTGAATCTTGACCTGCTCGTCAGCGCGCCCGCAGAAGTGCAGGATGCCGTCGGCGTCCTCGCGGACCAGGTCTCCGGTCCGGTACATCCGCGCGCCTGGCGGGCCGAACGGACAAGCCACGAACCGCACTGCCGGTAACTCCGGACGGCCGGTGTAGCCACGGGCGAGCCCCGCCCCGGTCAGGTACAGCTCGCCGGGTTCGCCCGGCTCCACGGGCCGCAGTCGCGCGTCGAGCACGTGCGCGGCGACACCTGGCAGGGGACGGCCGATCGGTGCCGTCGGCGTCGTCGCGCGACCGGGCCGGTGCCGCCACAGCGTCGCGACCACCGTGGTTTCCGTGGGCCCGTAGGTATTCCAGATCTCCCGGTCCGGCCCGGCGAGCCGGTCGAGCAGATCCGCCGGACACGACTCGCCGCCGAAGATCAGCAGACGCACCGATTCGAGGTCCTGCGCCGTCCACGCGGCGGCGAGGGCGGGCACCGTCGAGACCACGCTGATCCCGCGCTCCCGCAGCCAAGGCCCCTCGACCGCCTCCCGGGCCGCCGGGACGAGGCACGCGCCGCTGCGCCACGCCAGCCAGATCTCCTCGCAGGACCCGTCGAAGGCGACCGACAGCCCGGCGAGAACCCGATCGCCCGGCCCGAGCGGCTGACCAGCGCAGAACAGCCGTGCCTCGCTGTCCACAAAGGACACCGCAGCCGAATGCGGGACCGCTGCACCCTTCGGCCGCCCGGTGGAGCCGGACGTGAAGATCACCCAAGCCTCGCCGTCGGCCCGACTCCTGGCCGCGGAGCGCGCCTCGACCCGGCTGCCTTGCCGCACGACAGCTTTCACGCCAGCCTCGGCGAAGACCCGCTCGACGCGCTCGTCCGGGTCGTCGGCATCCACCGGGACATAGGCCGCCCCGGCGAGGAGCACGCCGAGGATCGCGACGTACAGCTCAGCCGTGCCGGAGGGAACCCGCACCCCGACCCGATCGCCCGCGCCGACCCCGTGCCCGCGCAGCCGCTCGGCCAGCGCGCCAGCATGCTCAGCGAGTGCGGAGTAGCTCAGCACCGTGGTTCCGTCGTCCAGCGCCGCAGCCTCCGGATGCCGTCGCACGGTCTCGGCGAAAACGTCCGCCAACGTCCGTTCCACGACGCGGGAAACCTCGCGCGCCAGCTTCTCCGGCGGCTTCTCGGCCATGGCAGCGGCGATCCGGGCCGGGGTCCGCCGCCGGAACACGTCCCGAGGCGAGAACGCCAGACCCGCCTTGCGCGCCCGGTTCACCAGCCGGATCGAGGACATGCTGTCGCCGCCGAGCGCGAAAAAGCTGTCGTCCGGCCCAGCCTCGGCCAGCCCGAGCACCTCGGCGAACAACCGGCAGATCAGCCCGACCGTGCCGGACACCTCTCCGCGCGGAGCGGCAGGCACCGCAGGCGCGGGCAACGCGCTCCGGTCGAGCTTGCCGTTGCGGGTGAACGGAATCGACTCCACCACGACCAATGCACCAGGCACCAACCCGCTGGGCAGACGGCGCGCGAGGTCTGCCAGCGCCGCGTCCGTGTCCACAGTGGACCCGGTCGCGTACCCGACGAGCCGTCCTTCGCGGAGCACGACGACCGCGTGCCCGACGTCCGGCCGCGCGAGCAGAGCGGCCTCGATCTCGCCCGGCTCGACCCGGATCCCGTTCACCTTGACCTGGTCGTCGGCGCGGCCCCGGAACTCCAGCCGCCCGTCGCAGCCCCACCTCGCGAGGTCGCCGCTGCGGTACATCCGCGCCCCCGGCGGCCCGAACGGACACGCCACGAACCGCTCCGCCGACCGGTCCGGCTGGCCCAGATAACCCCGGGCGACGCCGGAACCCGCGAGATACAGCTCCCCGGTCACGCCCGGCGGAACCGGCTTGAGCGCCGCGTCCAGCACGTACACTTGCGCACCCCGATGCGGGTGGCCGATCGGCACGGTCGGTGTCTCGATGCCGGGCTCGAAGTCCCAGAGTGTCGCGCTGACGGTTGCCTCGGTCGGGCCGTAGGCGTTGACTACCCGCCGTCCGTCCGTGTGCCATCGCGTCGCCAGCTCCGTCGGGCACGCCTCGCTGCCGACGAACACTGTCCGGACGCTGCGGAGCGATCCTTCCGGGAGGCTGGCGAGAACCGTCGGAGTGAGCAGCAGTTCGGTGACGGCTTGATCGTCCAGCCACTTCGCCAAGTCCTCGCCGGCGGTCGGAGCCTCGGGGATCACCAGCGTCGCCCCGGCGACCAGCGCAGCGCCGATCTCGGCCACGGAGGCGTCGAAGGCCGCCGAGGCGAGTTGCGCGATCCGCGACTCGCCGGTCAGTCCCAGCCGCTCCGCCCAGGTCGCCGCCAGCCGTGCCCACGACCCGCGCGCGACCACGACGCCCTTCGGTTCGCCGGTCGAACCCGAGGTGTGCAGCAGATAGGCGGCGTTGTCCGGAAGCGCCTGACCGACCACCGCCGACGTAGGCAGGCCGTCCAGCGCGTCCAGCACGACGGGGTCGCTTCCCGTCGGCAGCAGGTCCACTGTGGACGACGTGGCCAAGACCGCCGTGGTGTTCGCCATCAGGGTCGCGATCCGCGCTGGCGGGGTGGCGGCGTCTATCGGGGCGAACGCGGCTCCAGCGCGAAGCACTGCCAGCACAGCAGTCAGGTAGGCCGCCGAGCGCGGCACGACGATCGCCACGACGTGCTCCGGACCGATCCCGCGCGCGGCCAGCACCCCGGCCAGGTGCTCGACACGTTCGTGCAGTTCGGCGTAGGACAACGTGGCGTCGGCAGCCTCGACCGCCGGGCGCTGTGGCGCGTGCTCGGCGTGGCGGGCGAGCAGATCGGGCAACTGTTCTGGCGTAGCCGAGGGTTCTCCGGTGCTCCAGGTCAGCACCTCCGCCAGCTCACCGTCGACGTGCAGGGGCAGGTCGCGCAGCCGCGTCTCCGGCGCGTCCAGGGCCGCGGTCAGCAAGCCGAGATACCGCCGGGTCAACGCCTCGGCGCTGCGGCGCTGGAACAGATCCGTCCGGTACAGCACCCATCCGTCCACAGTGGACAGCTCAAGTGCGAGATCGGCGCGGGCCCACCCGTTGTGAATCGACTCGTGTCCCGACGACGGCACGTAGTTGAACGCGACCCGGGACAGCCGCCCGAACCGGTCCGCGGCGCCGGCGCTGAACTTCTCGGCGATCTCCTGGAACGAAATCCCCTTGTGCCGCAACCCGTCGAAGAGCGCGTCCCGCACCCGCGAGACCGCTTCGGCGAAGGTCAGCTCGGCAGGCAGTGCGACCCGCACGATGACCGTGTCGATGAACATCCCGATCACCGACCTCGTCTGCCGGTCCCGGCTGGAGGTCGGCACCGCGATGGCCACGTCCGCGCTGCCCGACATCCGCGCCAGCAGCACGTGATGTGCGGCCAGCAGCACCATGAACGCCGTCGCGCGAAGGCCGCGCCCGACTGCCGTCACGCGGTCGATGAACCCCTCTGGCAGGCGAAACGGCACCGCCGCAGCCTCGTGTCCTGGGACGGTGGGCCGGGGCAGATCCGTGGGCAGGAAGTCCGACAGTTCGGCGAGCTGATCGCGCCAATACGCCAGCCGCCGCTCTTGATCCCCGGGAGCGGAGCGCTGCTGCACCGAGTAGTCGGCGTACTGCGTCGCCAGTTCGGGCAGCTCCGCCGGTCGCCCAGCCGCCGCTGCGGTGCACAGTTCGTCCAGTTCAGCCTGCAGCAGCACGCTCGACGCCGCGTCGAAGACCGCATGATGCACCACGAACAGCAGCCAGTAGTCCGCGTCGGACAGGCGCACGCACACCGCACGCCACAGCGGCGCGCGATACAGGGGGAGTGGCCGAAGACTCAGCTCTCGCAGCAATTCGCGCGCAGCCGCCTCGGCCTCGGCGTGCCCGCGCAGGTCGACGTGCTCGACGTCAAGGACAACCTCGTCGTGGATGGTCTGGTGGAGCACGCCGTGTTCGTCAGCGGCCAGCGACGTGCGCAAGGCTTCGTGCCGGGCGGTCACGGTCGCGAGCAGTTCTTCGATGTTTTCCGGCGGCAATGCGACCGGCGGCAACGTCATTGCCGCCGAGATGTTGTACGCCGGGGAATTCGGTTCGAATTGGCTGGCGAACCAGATCCGTTCCTGTTCGCAAGAGGCGGGACAGATCCGTTCGGCCATGAGCAACTCCCGAAGCCAGCGAGCCCGAGCGGGGCCGAGATGTGCCCGCATTGTTTCGGCGGCGGCCAGGTCCGGTCAAGTTCTGACCAGCTGCGACGCGGTAAGAGAGGTTCGCTTCGGCTCTGTCCGAAACGCTGGCTGCGGCGCCGGTCGGTGTGCTGCAATGCGCGTATCAGCTCTCCGCCGAGAGTGAACTGGTGAGGGGTGGATATGGAGCCGATCGCCGTAGTCGGGATGGCGGTCCGGTTTCCGGGTTCGAATGACCTCGCTGAATTCTGGCGGAATCTCCTCGACGGCCGCGATTGCATCACCGCGCTTTCCGACGACCAGATCCTGCGCGCCGGGGAAGACCCGAAACGCCTGGCCATGCCCGGCTACGTGCGCCGCCGTCCTCGCATCGACGCGCCTTACGACTTCGACGCCGCGTTCTTCGGCCTCACGCCGCGAGAAGCCGAGATCCGCGACCCGCAGTTCCGGGTGTTCCTCGAAGTCAGCCACGCCGCGCTGGAGCACGCCGGACAGGTGCCCGCCGATTTCCCCGGCCGGATCGGCGTTTTCGCCGGCGCGGGCAGCAACCGGTACGCCAGCGAACACGTCGAGCCCGACGCGCGCCTGCTGCGTTCGGTCGGCCAGCTCGCCGTCGACTTCAACAACGACCCCGACTACTTCGCCGCCAGCATCGCGCAACGCCTCGGCCTGACCGGGCCGAGCCTGACAGTCCGCACCGCCTGCTCCACGTCGCTGGTCGCCCTGCACCTCGCCCGCCAAGCGCTGCTCGCGGGCGACTGCGAGCTCGCGCTCGTCGGCGGCTCGATGATCGACCCGCAGAGCGAACGCGGATTCGTGCACGTGCCCGGCGGCGTCAACTCCGCGGACGGCTCGTGCCGCCCCTTCGCCAGCGCGGCCACCGGGACGAACTTCGGCGACGGCGTCGGCGCGATCGTGCTCAAACGGCTCTCCGACGCGCTGTCCGACGGCGACACCGTCCACGCGGTAGTCCGCGGCTCGATGGTGAACAACGACGGCGGACGCGGCACCGGCTTCACCGCCCCCAGCGTCGACGGCCAGGCCGACTGCATCACCGGCGCGTTCACCGCGGCGGGCATCGACCCGCGCACCATCTCGTACTTCGAGGCGCACGGCACCGGAACCGCGATCGGCGACCGCACCGAGGTCGCCGCGATGACCCAGGCGTTCCGCGCGCTCGCCGGGCGCCCGCTGCCGCCGGGTTCCTGCCTGCTCGGCTCGGTCAAGTCCAACGTCGGCCACCTCGGCGCCGCAGCCGGAGTGGCGGGCGTGATCAAGACCGTCCTCGCGCTGAGCCACGAGCGGCTGCCCGTGAGCATCAACGTGGACGCGGTGAACCCCGAACTCGGCCTCGCCGATTCGCCGTTCGAGGTGCTCACCGAGTCTCGCCCGTGGCCCCGCCAGCCGGGCTCGGTCCGCCGCGCGTGCGTGAACTCGTTCGGCATCGGCGGCACGAACGCCCACGTGATCCTGGAAGAGGCCCCGCCAGCCGAGCCTGATCTGCATTCGGGGGACCAGATCGTCGTCTGGTCCGCCGACGACCGGACCGCCGAGTCCCAGCTCCGCGACCGCCTCCGCGACTACTTCGCCGACCTCGACCCGACCCTGTTCGCCGCCTCGGCCCACACGCTCCAGGTCGGCCGGACCGCGCGCTCCGTGCGTTCGGCGGTGGTGGCCCGCGACCGGGACGATTTCCTCGCGCAGCTGGCGTCTGGCGTGCTCAGCTCGGAGGACCGTCCGCGCAGCGTGGGCCTGCACTTCCCGGACGAGTCGGCGTGGCAGCCCGGTTTGGCGAGCGGTCTTTACGCCACCGAGCCCGACTTCCGCGACGCCTACGATGCCGCATTCGCGGTCCTCGAACCCCTTGCCGGACCGGGTGGCGCACCCGGCCTCGCCCGCCCGACACTGTTCGTCCTCCAGTACGCGATGGCCGCCTGCCTGACCCGCTGGGGAGTGCGGCCGGAGAGCGTGACCGGCGACGGTGTCGGCGCACTGGCCGCGCAGGCCTTCCGCGAGGGCGAGATCTCGCGCGACCTCGCGGAACGCGTGGTGAGCGGCGCGGGAAGTCCACAACGGACTGAACCGCGAGCGGACCTGACGGTGCTGCTCGGCCCCGGCACCGCGTCCGCTCGCGTCCTGCCGGTCCTTTCCGACAACGGCCTCAACGATGCCCTTGCCACGTTGTGGGTCCACGGCCAGGACATCGACTGGCGCAGCCGCGCCCCGCGCACCGCCCGCCGGATCCCGGTGCCGGGCTATCCCTACCAGCGACGGCGACACTGGGTCGACTACCACGGTCCCGTCTCCGTTGACCAGCCGAAACCCGCCGGATGGACGTTGCTGCACGAGCGCTGGCGACCGGGCAGCGAGGCCCCAGCGACCCCAGTCCGAGGCGCGCGAGCGCTGGTCCTGCGGCCGGAAAACGCGCAGTGGGTAACGGATTCCGTAGCCGCAGCCGGGTACGACACCACCGACCTGCCCACCGCCGAAGCCTTGCGTGAGACTGCGGTACCGGACCTGATCGTCCACGCCCTCGGGGTCACCGACGAGGACAGCGCCGATCTGGAGACCAGCCTCTACAGCGTCCTGGCTTGTGTCCAAACCCTGGCGAAGCAACTTCGGTCCGCCTCGGCAACCCTAGCGATCCTGGTCCGGAACACCGTCGACCTGACCGGTGCCGAACCGCTCAACCCCGCCCGCGCCATGCTGAACGCCTTCGCCCGCACCGTCGAACGAGAACTCCCCACCCTCCGCTGCGTGCTCATCGACGTCGGTCCCATCGCGGCGACCTCCGTACTGGCCGCCGAACTCGCCACCCTGACCGCACCCCAGGTAGCCCTGCGCGGCCGCACCCGCTGGCTGCCCGACATCGTCGAAGTCGACGACACCCCAGTCGAGCCACGCCCGTTGCGGGACAACGGGATCTACCTGATCACCGGCGGACTCGGGGGAGCAGGCCTCGTCATCGCACAGGCGCTCGCCGACACCGGGATCCGCCCACGGCTTGCCCTGCTCGGCCGGTCCGCCACCCGCACCCCGGCGATCGAGCACCTCGAAGCAGCGGGCGCGACCGTCGCGGTGCTCAAAGCCGACGTGACCGACCCCGAATCCCTGCGCGGTGCCCTAGCCGAGGTTGAGCGCGCGTTCGGCCGAGGGCCGCACGGAGTCGTCCACGCCGCCGGAATCGCAGGCGGCGGCCTGGTCGAACGCCGCTCACGGTCCGATGTGGACAGAGTCCTGCGACCGAAGGTCCAGGGCACCCTCGCCCTCGAACACGCCCTGTCCGGAGCGGACCTCGACTTCCTCGTCTACTTCTCCAGCCAAGCCGGAGTGTCCGGCCTCCGCGGCAGCGCCGACTACGCCGCCGCCAACGCCTTCCTCAACGCCCACGCCGCCCGCCACCGCCTCCGCCACCCTCGCACCCTGTCGATCGCCTGGCCCGCCTGGGAACGAACCGGCATGACCGCCACCCCCGGCCACCGGGTCGTCATCGCCCCAGGTCAGACCTGGCAGCTCGACGAGCATAAGTTCGGCGGCGTCCCGGTGCTGCCCGCCACGGCGATGCTGGAGTTCGCCGTCACAGCCGCGCGAGCCCTCCTGCCGGACAGCTCGCCGGTCGGCCTGCGCGACACGCTGATCCTGCGTTCCCTGCCGGTCACCGAGCCGCACTACGTCGAGGTCGCCGTCTCCGCCGCACCCGGCGGTCGTCGCTTCCGCCTGCGCTCGAAACCCGTGCAGGGACAAGGGGAGTGGACCGACCACGCCGAGGGACTGATCGACGTCCCCGACACCGAACCCGAACTCGCCAGCCAATCGCTGCCCAGCGCGGCCCCGCACGTGCCCGCGACGGCGGCAGGCCCCGGCTTCGGATTCGGCCCGCGCTGGGAAAGCGAAATCCGCCGGTGGGGCGACGAGCACGAGGCGGTCGCCGAACTCGAGCTGCCCGAAAAGTTCCACGCCGACCTGCACGAACACCTCCTGCACCCGGCCCTCCTCGACGTCGCGACCGCCACGCTGATCGATACCACCGCCGACGCGGTGTTCGTCCCGTTCCGCTACCGCTCGGTCGCCGTCTTCGACCGGCTCACCAGCCGCGTCACGGCCCGCTCCCGGATGCGCGAGCGGACCAGCACCACCCGCGTAGTCGACGTGGACCTCCACGACACCGAGAACGGCAACCACCTCGTCGCGATCCGCGAGCTGACCTTCCGCGCCGTGCCCCGCACCGACTTCAGCCGCCCCACCGCACCGGCACCGACCTCGCGCGACCCGCAACTCGACCCAGCGGAAGCCGCGCAGATCTTCCTCGACGCTCTCAGCCGCGACCTGCCCGCGACGGTGATCGTCGAACATCTAGGCACTCCGCCCGCACCACCGGCGGCCGAGCCGACCCCGCCGCCCGGACAGCCCGTGGTCGAGGTCGTCCGTCAACTGTGGACAGACCTGCTCGGCAACCCGGACATCGGCCTCGACGACGACTTCTTCGACGTCGGCGGCAGTTCGCTGGCCGCTGTGCACATCGTGGACCAGATCGAACAGCGCTACGGCATCGCGCTGAGCTCGGGCGCGCTGTTCGAATCCGCGACCGTGCGCACCGTCTCGGCCACCCTGACCGACCGAGGAGCACGATGAGCGACCAGATCGCGATCGTAGGCCTGGCCTGCCGTTTCCCCGGCGCGGGCGAGGTCACGCAGTTCTGGGACAACCTCCGCGGCGGCGTCGCCTCGATCGCCGACCGCTCCGAGGAGGAACTCCGCGAGGCAGGAGTCCCGCCGACCCGGATCGACGACCCCGACTACGTCCGGGCCGCCGCGCTGGTAGCCGACCTGGCGGGATTCGACGCGGACCTGTTCGGCTACCGCCCGGAGCTGGCAAGGGCCACTGACCCGCAGCACCGGCTGTTCCTCGAATGCGCGCACGCCGCGCTCCAGAACGCCGGCTACGACACCGGCCGCGTCCCCGGGCGAGCCGGGGTCTTCGGTTCCGCCGCCCCGAACCTCTACGGCGCCCTGCACGTCAGCCGCGAACCGGCCGCCCGTGCCGCGCTCGCGTCGCTGGAGTGGAGTGTCGGCAACGAAAACGACTACCTGGCCACGAACGTCTCGCACCGCCTCGGCCTCGACGGACCCAGCCTGGCGGTCGCTACCGCGTGCTCGTCGGCCCTCGTCGCGGTGCACCTGGCCGCCCAATCCCTGCGGCAAGGCGACTGCGACCTCGCCCTCGCCGGAGCCGCAGACGTCCAGTTGCCCTACGGCCACGGCTACCTCTGGCACGAGGGTGCGATTGTGTCCCGCACCGGTCGCTGCCGCCCCTTCGACGCCGCCGCCGACGGAACCGTCTTCGGCTCCGGCGCGGGCGTCGTCGCGCTGAAACGCCTCGCCGACGCTGTCGCCGACCGAGACCACATCTACGCGGTGATCGGCGGCTCCGCAGTCAACAACGACGGATCCCGCCGGTTCACCTTCACCTCGCCCGGCATCGCCGGCCAGGTCGAACTCGTCCAGACCGCGCTTGCCCGCGCCGGGCTGACCGCCGCCGATCTCGGCTACGTCGAATGCCACGGCACCGGCACCACCGTCGGCGACCCGATCGAGGTCGAAGCGCTGACCACCGTGCTGGCGGGCTGCGGCAGCGTCCCGATCGGCTCGGTCAAGGGCAACATCGGCCACCTCGGCTCCGCGGCCGGGATCGCGGGCCTGATCAAAACCGCGCTGGCGATCCACAATGGACAAATCCCGGCGAGCGCCGGTTTCGCCGAACCCAATCCGGACATCGGCTTCGACTCCAGCCCCTGCTTCGTCACCACCGAACTCCGCGACTGGACGCAGCCACGCCGGGTCGCGGGCGTCAGCTCCTTCGGCATCGGCGGCACCAACGCCCACGTCATGCTCACCCAAGCCCCCGCCGTCGCCACCGAAGCCAGCGCGCGGCCCCGGCAGCTGATCACTGTCTCCGGCCGGACCGAAGCCGCCGCCAACGCCGCCGTCCGCGCGCTAGCCGAGACCGTGCGCGCGAACCCAGACCTCGACGTCGCCGACCTAGCCCACACCCTCCACCGCGGCCGGGCCGCGCACGCGCACCGCCGCACCCTGGTAGCGGCACCCGGCGAGAATCTGGCTCAACGGCTGGAAGAACTGGCGATCGACGGCCGCCCACCGGCTCCGCGCCGTCCGCCATCGGTCGCGTTCCTGTTCCCCGGCCAAGGCGAGCAGTACGCGGGAATGGGCCGCGAAATCGCCTCGCACGAACCGGTGTTCCGCCGCGAACTCGACCTTTGCGCCGACCTCCTCGGCATCAACCTGGACGAGGAAACCCTGCGCAGCACAGACCTCGCCCAACCCGCGTTGTTCGCCGTCGAATACGCCCTCGCCCAGCTCTGGATGCACTGGGGCGTGCGGCCCCGAGCCCTCGCCGGACACAGCATCGGCGAGTATGCCGCTGCCTGCGTCGCAGGGTGCTTCAGCCTGGAAGACGCCGCCAACCTGGTTGTCCTGCGCGGCGAACTCATGGCGAGCACCGCCCCGGGCGCGATGCTCGCGGTCCCGCTTCCTGAGGACGAACTCCGCGCCGAACTCCCGGACGGCGTGTCGATCGCCGCGGTCAACAGCGCCCGCAACACCGTCGCGTCCGGGCCCGCGCAGCTCGTGGACCAGCTCCGAAACCGGTTGACCGACAGGGGAATCCGCTGCGTCCCGCTCCCGGTGGACCACGCCTTCCATTCCGCGCTGATGGACCCGATCCTCCCGAAGTTCCGCGCCGCCCTCGCGGACATCGAGCTGGACGCCCCGGAAATCCCCATCGTCTCGAGCGTCACCGGCGGCTGGCTGACCGCCGACCAGGCCCGCGACCCGGAATACTGGGTCCGGCAACTGCGCCAGCCAGTGCGATTCGCCGACGCCCTGAACACGTTGTGGGACAACGGAGAGCACGCCCTGCTCGAAGTCGGCCCTGGTGGCGCACTGTCCACCATCGCACGCCTGCACTGGCGCGAAACCCGAACCGACTCCGCGCCGACCATCGTCTCCTCCATGCGCCACCGTGCGGACAAACGCACCGACGCCGACCTGCTGCTCCGCGCACTCGGCACCCTCTGGTCCGCCGGAGTCGAACCGGACTGGGACACGTTCTGGGCGGGGGAGAACCGCCGCCGTCTGCCATTGCCCGGCTACCCGTACCAACGCGTCCGCGCGTGGGTCGATCCGGATCCGGGCCGCCCGCCGCTGGCCGGGATGTACGGCGTCCCGCTGACCGCAGCCGAACCGCCGGCCGAAAAGACGCCGCTCGAACTGCCCACCTGGGCCGAACAACCCCTCGACCAGACCAGCGTCGGCGTCACCCCCGGTGAACCCTGGCTCGTCTTCACCGCAGGCTCACCGGTCGTAGACCACGTCCTCGACGACCTCCGCCGCGCCGGAGCCACCGTGGTCCGAGCCGAACCCGGCACCGAGTTCGCCCGCCGCGCCCCCGGCCGGTACACGCTCCGCCCCTCCGACCCCGCCGACTACGACGCACTCCTGACCGACCTCGCCGCCGCCGGACTAGCACCCCGCCGCATCGTCCACGCCTGGCTGCTCGACGAGGACAGCCTCGAACACGGCCTGTTCAGCCTGCTGGCACTCGGCCGGACGTTGGCCCGTCGGCAGATCTCGGTCCCGATCACCCTGACGATCCTCACCACCGGCCTGCACGAGGTCACCGGCACCGACCCGGTCACCCCCGCGAAAGCGACCGTCCTCGGCCCGCACCACATGGTCAATCAGGAGATCCCGAACCTGTCCAGCCGCGTCGTCGACCTCGCGCTGCCTGCCGACGTCCGGCAGGTCCTGGCGGAACTCGCCGCCACGGACGACCAGGTCGCCCTGCGCGGACGCCGCCGCTGGGTCCGCGAGATCCGCCCCCTGCCGAGCAGCCCGCCGCAATCCCTGCCCTCGCTGCTGCGCGAACGCGGGACCTACCTGATCACCGGCGGACTGGGCGGCATTGGCCTGGCGCTGGCCGAGGACCTCGCCCGCCTGGTCTGCGCGCGGCTCGTCCTGGTCGGCCGTTCCAGCTTCCCCGACCGCCCGGATTGGGACACCTACCTCGCCGAAGGCCCGTGCCCGATCCGCAAGCAGACCATCAGGCGCTTCAAGGAGATCGAGGCTCTAGGCGGCTCCGTCCTGGTCCAAGTCGCCGACGTCACCGACGAACAGGCCATACGCCGAATTCACGACACCTGCGGCCGCATCGACGGCATCTTCCATGCCGCAGGCAGCCCCGGCGGCGGGATGATGGCAGTCCGCCGCCGCGAGGACGTCGAAGCCGTACTCGCCCCGAAAATCACCGGAACCCAGATCCTGGACCGGGTTTTCGGCCAGGACCCGGACTTCCTCGTCCTGTTCTCCTCGGTCACCGCACTCGTCCCGACCTACTACGGCCAGGCCGACTACCTTGCCGCCAACGCCTATCTCGACGCCTTCGCCCACGCCAGCCCGTCCGGACCGCGGCACACCGTGTCGGTCAACTGGGACGCCTGGAGCGAGACCGGCATGCTCGCGTCCAACGATCCGCACAGCAACTACCTCCGCACCAGCGAGGGCCTCGACCTGCTCTGGCGAATCCTCGCCGCCCGCCTCGGCCCGCAGGTGATCGCCGCCCCGCGCGGCCTCGCCGAGGTCGGCCGCGAAGCCGCCCAGCGCATGGAACCCCAGCCGGTCCCGGCGCCTGCCCATCACTTGGCCCCGGTAGTACGCGAGGACCTCGCCGACGCGACCGACCTCCAGCGAACGCTGCTGCAGTTGTGGGAAGAAACCCTGGGCGTCCCCGACCTCGACCTGGACAGCGACTTCTTCGAACTCGGCGGCAACTCGCTCCAGGCCACCCAGTTGCTCGCCCGGCTCCGCGAACACCTGGACGTCGACCTGCCCGCCGCGACCCTGTTCGACCACTCGACGATCCGCGCCCTCGCCGACGAACTCAACGCACTCCGATGAACCTGGCCGACCCCCGGACTTTCGAGTCCGACCGCACCGAGTTCTGGCGCTCCACCCGCGCGCACAACCCCGTCTACCGCCACGAACCGCACGGCTTCTGGGTAGTGTCACGGCACGCGGACGTCCTCGCTGTCTACCGCGACGCCGCCCACTACACCTCCGAACGCGGCAACGTCCTGGTCACCCTGCTGGCCGGGGGAGACTCCGCGGCCGGCCGCATGCTCGCCGTCACCGACGGCCCGCGCCACCGCGAACTCCGCCAGATCCTGCAGCGCGCCTTCACCCCGTCGGCGCTCGACCGCCTCACTCGTCAAGTCCGCCGCAACACCCGCACCCTGATCGTCGACGCCGTCTCGGGCGGCGATTGCGATTTCGCCGCCGACGTCGCCGGCCGAATCCCCATCACGACCGTCGGGCACCTGCTGGGCGTGCCGGAGAGCGACCACGATTTCCTTCTGACCCAAACAAAACGCGCCCTGAGCTCCGACGACCGCGACTCCGACGAGCTGGAATCGTCCCTGGCCCGCAACGAAATCCTGGCCTACTTCACCGACCTGCTGGCTGACCGCCGCACCACTCCCGCCGACGATGTCCTCACCGCGCTGGCCGCCACCCGGCTGTCCGCCGAAGAAATCGTCCTGAACTGCTACAGCCTCCTCATCGGCGGCGACGAGACAAGCCGCCTGTCCATGATCGAGGCCGTACGTGCCCTCGCCGCCCATCCTTCGCAATGGGACGTGCTGCGCAACGGCGATATCGACCTCGCTACCGCCACAGACGAGGTCTTGCGCTGGTCGACTCCCGCGATGCACTTTGGCCGCACCGCGATCGCTGACACCGAAATCGCCGGTCACCCCATCGCGGCGGGGGAGGTCGTGACGCTGTGGCTCAGCTCGGCGAACCGCGACGAAACCGTCTTCGCCGAGCCGGACCGCTTCGACCTCCGCCGCACCCCGAACAAACACCTCGCCTTCGGCTACGGCCCGCACTATTGCGTCGGTGCCCAGCTGGCGCGGATCGAGCTCGCCGAGCTGCTCTCAGCGCTTCGCAAGTACGCGACCGGATTCGAGGTCGTCGGCTCGCCGAGGCGGATCCACTCCAACTTCCTGACCGGGTACAGCACGCTGCCGGTACGGTTCGTCCCGGACACGGCCGAGCTTTACTGAAGCCGGTGCCGTCAGGACACGCCCGGCCAGCGGAGCTCCCGGGAAACCGCAGTGAGCCAAGCGGTCTCGGCCGCAATGGTGGGTGCGAGACGGGGCGGCCGATAGTCCGCCGCGGTGCCGAACCGGCGGCCTTCGCGGTGAGCGGCCAGCGCGGCGACGATCGAAGCGGCTTCGATAGCTGCGGGTACCCGATCCGGGGCGATGCCCGTACGCCGTGCGGTGTACGCCGCCCGTTCGGCCACCGCGGGATCGAAGTGCTCCCGCAACGCGAGGTGGCCGTCGCGGATCTCGATGATCCGGCGGTAGAGAGCCAAATGCACCCCGCCGCCGGTGTTCAGGACGATGCCCGGCACCGCCTCCCGCATCACCGTCCACAAAGGACCAAGGCGGCGGTAGCCCAGGTAGGCGCGCAACCACCGCACGGGCGCACCCAGCCGCGGCCCCCACACGGAGAGCGTCGCGCCGGCGGCGGCGAGCGTCACGGCCACCGCGCCGAGCAGCACCGACGGGGTGTCCTCGGCGGCGCTGACCTGGCCGGTTGCCAGCAAGCTGTACATGTCCTCGACCGCCCACGCTGTCCACAACAGGCCAGCCGAGGCGCCAGCGATGATCAACTGAAGCCCGCGCCGCAGCGAACCGGGAGCCATGCGCTTGGCATACCGCCGGATCAGGACGATGAACAGCGACAACGCCGACGTGGCGGCCAAGGTGTAGATCACGTAGTAGATCAGCAACGGCAGGACACCGGACCCGCTCACCACGGTGTTCCCGTCGACCTCGCGGGCATCGGCGGCGGCGAACAGAACGGCGTTGACCGCGAGCATCTCGCCGGTCACGAGCAGGGTGCCGCGGACCTGTCGCCGCGTCGGTTCTCCCGGCGACAACGATCGCGCGAACAGGACGAGGAACGCGAGCGAGGCGAGCTTCAATTCGTCGCCGAGCAAGCCCGCCGTATTGCCGCCCCGGACGGCGAGCAGCGTCATGCCGACGGCCAAGCACCCGATGAACATGCACAGGTACCTGATCCCGGGCGGGGGAGCAGGACGGCGCGACTCCACCTTCGCGGCGACTGCGAGCAGTGCGCACAGACAGCCGGAGTACCCGATCGCCTCGATCACCCGAACCACCGCTCCACCAACGCCAGCCCGCGCGAACCGCGTGCGTTCCCTGCAGACGGTTCGCGCCCGCGAGCCGCACGGTGCGCGACCAGGGTGGCCAGCAATTCCGCCTCCTGCTCCTGCACCTCGGTGTACACCGAACGGCCGAGCACGCGCTGGACGAGTTCGGGGGAGAGGGTCGGCAGGAGCGCGCCGACGTCCACGTCGCCGCCCCCGGAGTGCCCGCACACGAGGTGCCCGATTTCGTGGAGCAGGATGTGCTGGCGGTGCAGCGCGGAAGTGTTGGCGGGCAAGAGAATGTAGTCGGCGCGGTCGGTGGACATCACCAGCCCGCACGGACCGCCGACGACCGCCCGGGCAGGCAGCAGCTCGATCGGCCGGCCCCGGCTCGCGGCGACTCCCCGCACGAACTCGGCCGGGTCGAAGGGCTCCGGCAGTTCCAGGTCGTCGGCGAGTTTCCGGCATCTTCGCCACAGCTTGCGATCCACGAACCGACCCCCCAGTTCCGCCTTACTCGCCGGCTTCTCTTCGCGCGATCGCGTCGATCATGTCGCTGATGGTCCCCAGCCCGGCCCTGGACAAGGTCACCGCCCGGAGCGCCACGTCCCGCACCCCCGCGTCGCGCAGCGCGCCGAGCAGTTCGAGCTCCTCGGCGATCCGCGCGCTCTGCTCGTCGTCGAAGAAATACGCGGGCGGCACCTGGAAAAACCCGGCCAGCGCCTCGAGATGCCGCTTGGTGGGATTGTCCCGGCGGCCCGTGCGCAGCTGCCAGAGGTAGGTGGCCGAAAAGGTCTCGCCCGTCGCCTCCCGGCAAGCGCTGGCGACCTCTTCGCTGGAGTACTGAACGCGGTCCGGCTTGCGCACGACGTCGAACAACTTCTCGATCTTCTCGGCGAGCGAGGCCATCGTCGGTCTTCCTCTGCTGGCGTGAACATGTCCGGCTTCCGGATTCATCTTAGTTGACAGCGGCCGTCCCGTCATCCAGGATCTGCCATGAGCTGAGATGAATGGAGTGATCGGCAACACTCATGTCAGCTGACATCCCGATGTGAATGGAGAAGCCATGACGAAGCGCAAACTCCTCGCCGGCGCAGTCGGCGCCCTGGCCCTGGCCAGCACAATGTTCACCGCGGCCCCGGCATCCGCGGCGCCCGCGACCGCGCCCAAGCCGGTGCAGCCAGTCGGCTACTACGCTTTCGGTTCGTACTACTTCAACGGCACGAAGTGCATCGACGAAGACTCGGACGACAGCAGAGGCGACGGCCGCAAGGTCTGGACGTACAACTGCAACGGCAGCTACAACCAGCAATGGGCCATCGCTCCGGACGGCTCCATCCACAGCACCAACGACGGCCGCTGTCTGTCGCCCTCGGCGACCGGCCTGGGCGACCCGGCCCCGCGCCTGGAGGGCTGGGGCTGCAACGGCCGAGCCGAACAGCAGTGGGTCTTCTACGACGACGGCACCATCCGCAACCGCCTCCTGGGCACCTGCATCCAGTTCGGTTTGGACCAGGTGAACAAGAAGGGCGTCTACACGTTTGTCGGCCAGTGCAACAACTTGGCCCCGCTGCAGGGCTGGGACGCGCACTACCTGCACAGCTGATCGGACTGCCTGGACGGAGCCTCTTGCCGGGCTCCGTCCGGGTGCCGGCCCCTGGCCCTCCGCGCAGCAAGCGCCCCGCCGCAAGGCAGTTACGATCGACGAGTGCCCACAATCAAGGATGTAGCGCGCCTGGCAGGTGTGACCCACGCCGTGGTTTCGCGCATCCTCAACGGCGACAAGGCGTTGCGGGTCCGGTCCGAGACCCGCGAGCGCGTGCTGGCGGCCGCCGCTGAGCTGGAGTACATCCCGCATCACGCGGCGAAGGCGTTGCGCGCGTCGCGCGCCGGGGCGATCGGACTGGCGGTGCACGACTTGAGCAATCCGGTGTACAGCGAGGTCATCAAAGGCGCGCAGGAAGCCATCAACCGGCACGGCTCGGTGCTCATGCTGGCCGACGCCGCCGAGCTGCACCGGGACGCGGCGACCTTTCGCCGGTTTGTCGCGAGCGATGCGATCGACGCTCTCCTGCTCCTGCCCGCGGGCGACGAGTCCGACGCCGCGATCGCGCACTCCGCCGCCGCGCGCATCCCGACGGTTCTGGTCAACGAGCGCTCCGCCGACTATCAAAGCGTGAGCGCGGACGAGCACACGGCCGGAATGCTCGCGGTGCGGCACCTGGCCGACCTGAGGCACCGGGAGATCGGCCTGCTGCACCTGGACGGCGAGACCCAGCGCGGCGCGGACCGGGTCGACGGGCATGTCGCGGGACTGCGGGAACTGGGCCTCGAACTGGACGACCGCTGGGTCGGGGACGGCGGCCACGAGCCCGAGTCCGGACGACGCGCACTGCTCCGGCTCGCGGAAAGCGGGCCGTTGCCGTCGAGCATTGTCGTGCACAGCGTGCAGGCCGCGGTGGGCGCGCTGATCGCGGCGAGGGAACTCGGCATCGACGTGCCAGGGGAGTTGTCGATCGTCGGGTTCCACGACATGCCTTACGCCGCATACCTCGAACCGGCGCTGACCGTCGTCCGGATGGGGCTGCGCGAGATGGGCGCGGCCGCGGTCGAGACGGCGATGCAGCTGCTCGACGGCCAGGCCGTGGACAAGCAGGTCAAGGTCACGGAACCGGAGCCGCGGATCGTCGCGCGCGACTCCACGGCACCGCCGCGCGCGTCCAGTTCACCGGGCGGTTCCGCCGCTCGTTGACGGCGACCCCGAAGCCCCGCGATTCGCTAGCAGGCTCCGATGCTGACTCTTTGCCAGGGTGGTAACACGTGTTACCGTCGCCTTGTTCGTGCTCGCCGGACCCCCCACGTCAAGGAAGACGCCTCATGCCGACCTCACCCAGCAGCAGGCCGCGGATCGTCGCGGCCGCCGTCGCCGGAAACTTCGTCGAGTGGTACGACTTCGCGATCTACGGCTACTTCTCCGCCGTTCTGGCGAAGGTCTTCTTCCCGGAAAGCCAAGGGTTCGTGGGCTTGCTCGCGACCTTGGCGATCTTCGCGGCCGCCTTCGTCCTGCGGCCGGTGGGCGCGCTGGTGTTCGGGCATCTCGGGGACCGGCACGGCCGCCGCTGGGTCCTGTCCGTCGTGATCCTCATGATGGCGGTCGCCACCGCGTTGATCGGCGTGTTGCCCACCTATAACCAGATCGGGGCGCTGGCACCGATCGCGCTCACCGTCCTCCGGCTCGTGCAGGGGTTCTCCGCGGGCGGCGAATTCGGGGGAGCGGCGTCCCTGCTGTTCGAGTCCGCCGACCGCCGCCGCCGGGGGTTGATGGGCTCGGCGCAGCCCGCGAGCATCGTGGCCGCGCTGGCGGTTTCGGCCGGTCTGGGCACCGCGCTCACCTCGGCGATGAGCGAAGAGTTCCTGCACGGCTTCGGCTGGCGCATCCCGTTCCTGCTCTCGCTGCCGCTCGGCCTCGCGGGGTGGTACATCCGGCGCCGGATCGACGAATCGCCCGCCTTCACCGAGCTTCAGGTGACCGGCACGCTGGAGGAGGCTCCGATCAAGGAGGTCTTCCGCTCGAGCTGGCGCATGATCATCGCGGGCACGGCGGCGATCGTGTCGTGGACGGCGGGCGGCTACGTCACGCTCCAGTTCCTGCCGACGTTCTTCGAGGGCGTCCTGAAGCGTCCGATCAGCCAGGGCCTGACCGCGTCGCTGGTCGGCCTCAGCGCGTACGCGGCGTTCGTCGTCCTCGGCGGCTGGTTGTCCGACAAGTTCGCGCGCTGGAAGGTGATGCTGGCGGGCGCGGTTTTGCTCGCCGTCGTGGCGGTCCCCGGCTACCAGCTGCTCATCGCGGGATCGACCGTCGCGATCGGCGCCGCGGTGCTGTTGTTCGCCGCGTCGCTCGGCCTGGTCGCCGGCCCGACTCCCGCGCTCCTGGCGGAACTCGCCCCGGGCAGCGTGCGGACCTCGTTCCTCAGCATCGTCTACGCGGTCGCGAACGCGGCGTTCGGCGGCGTGGCCCCGTACATCGTGGTGGCGCTCGTGTCGTCCACCGGATCGCTCCTCGCGCCCGCGTACTACCTCGTCGTGCTGCAGGTCGTGGCGATCGCCGGGCTAGTCGCGGTCGGCATCCACCAGCGCCACCGCACGCGTAATCCGGAGCCGCAGGCAGCGCGCCCGTCCAGCCCCGTTCATCACGACTGACAGGAGAAACCAGGCCATGACGCGCCTACGGGGGCTCACGTGGGACCACCCCCGCGCCATCGACCCCATCGTCCGCACGTCCGCGGAATACGAGGCCCGCACGGGAATCTCGGTCGAGTGGACCGCGCGGTCGCTTGAGGAGTTCGAGGACGTCCCGCTCGCCGAACTGGCGGACGAGTTCGACATCCTGGCGATCGACCATCCGCACGTGGGAAACGCCGCGCGCGCCGGTGCTCTCGCGCCGCTGCCGTCGGAGATCCTCGAGAAGCGGGCGACGGCTTACGTCGGGCCGAGCCTGCGCAGCTATGTGTGGGAGAACCGGCTCCTGGCCCTGCCGGTCGACGCGGCCTGCATGGTGAGCGCGGCGAGGGCCGGGACCGACCTCCCGCACACGTGGCCGGACGTCCTCGCGCACCTGGCCGAGCTAGGGCCCGCCCGCACTCTGCTCGCCGCGAATCCCACGCATCTGTGGGGCACTCTGCTGTCGATGTGCGAAGCCGTCCGTCCGGGCGACCTGCCTGGCTGGTGGGGTGACGACGGTCTGGACGCCGACACCGCGTTGGCGGCATTGGCATTGCTGCGCGAGGTGCTGGCACTGCTGCCCGAGAGGTCGTTCGAGGCGAACCCGATCCAGGTGCTCGACGAACTCGCAGGCACCGGGCCCGCGCGGTACACGCCGCTGGTCTTCGGCTACAGCACCTACGCACTGGACCGGCGCGTCGTGTTCTCGGACGCGCCGGTCGCGGCCGGGCGGACGGCCACCGGGTCGCTCGCCGGCGGGGTCGGTCTCGCCGTGTCGGCACGATCAGCCCGGCCGCAGGAGGCCGCGGACTTCGTCGTTTTCGCCACCTCGCCGGAAGTGCAGGCCGGGATCTGCCTGGCAGCAGGGGGTCAACCCGCCGCGGCGCGTGCCTGGCACGACCCGCTCGCCGGAGAATTCTTCAGCAGCACGCTTTCGACTATGCAGCAGTCGTTCCTCCGCCCTCGGGTGCCGTCCTACCCGCGGTACCAGCGCGTGGCGGCGTCGGCGCTGCACGACATGATCCGCGGAGGAGCCGACGACGCGCGGATCGTGGTGCGCCTCAACAACTTGTGGTCCGGTGCGCATGTCGGCTGACACTCTGCCGGAGCTCCTCGAACACACCTACGAAGCACGCGGGGCCGCGCCCGCGCTGCTTCACGACGGAAGCTGGCTCACGTTCGCCGAAACGGCCAGGCTCGCGCGAGGCATCCACGCCCTGCTCCTCGAACATGGCGCTGCCCAAGGAGATCGCGTTGTCGTGCATCTCGAGAACGGCGTGACGACCCGGCTGCTCGATCAAGCCCTGCTCGGATTCGGCCTCGTCCGGGTCGCCGTCTCGGCGAGGCTCCACGTCCGGGAAGTCGCGGCGATCTGCCTCGACGCAGAGGCGGCCGTGGTGTGCACCGACCCCGGACAAGCCGACCTGCTGCAGGCCGCGCTCCACGACGTTGGCGCTCGCACCTTCGTCGTGGGCCTGGATGCCGACCGTCCGCCCGCCCTTGGCGACGCGCAGACGACGGCACTGGTGCGCCCGCAAGACGACGACGTCGCAATGCTGATGTACAGCTCCGGCACGACCGGCGCGCCGAAAGCGGCTGTGGTCACGCAAGGCGCCTGGGTAGCGCGAACCCGGCACTCGCTCGCGTGTCTGCCTCCCGTGACGGAAGCGGACACAGTGGTCCTCGCAGCCCCGGCAGCCCATTTCGCCGGATCGGTCGCGCTCGACTGCTTCATCCAAGGCGCCCGGACGGTGATCGAGCGGCGATTCGACGCCGAAGCCGTCCTCGACCTGATCGACCGGTACGAGGGAACGATCGTGCCGCTCGTGCCAGTCCTGTTGGCCCGTCTCGTCGAAGCGGCGGCCGCACGACCCGCCAGCGGACGGCACATCCGCTGCCTCCCGTACGGCGGCTCCTCCGTGAGCACCGACGTATTGGTCCGCGCGTCCCGCCGGTTCCCGGGCGTGCTCACCCAGTTCTACGGACTCGCCGAAGCCCTCGCGCCGCTTTCCGTGCTGACACCGGCCGATCACGACGGCTCGGATTCGAGCCGCCTCACCTCAGCCGGAAGGTTCGTCGACGGCGTCGAGCACCGCGTCGATGACGGCGTCCTCGCAGTGCGGGGCAGCGTCGTCATGCCGGGCTACTGGCGGCGGCCTGACCTCGACGCGAAGGTGCTGTCCGACGGCTGGTTCGCCACCGGCGACCTGGCTCGTGTCGATGCCGACGGTTATCTGCACCTGACCGGGCGCAGCTCGGACGTCATCGTCTCCGGCGGGTACAACATCCAGCCGCGGGAAGTGGAACAGGTCATCGAGCGGGTCCCCGGCGTGGCCGACGTCGCCGTGGCAGGCGTGCCGGATCCCGAGTGGGGCGAGGCGGTGCACGCGTTCGTGGTCGTCGGCGACGACGCCCTGCGGGACCCGGGAACCCTGGCGACGACCCTGCGCGACGCGTGCGCGGGCGCCATCGCCTCGTACAAGAAGCCGCGGCACGTCCACGTGCGAAACAGCTTGCCGCGCAACCACTACGGCAAGCTCGACCGGCGGGCCCTGCGTGCTTCCGTCGCGCCCGAGCCGCCGACGAAGGAGGCAGACGCATGACCCAGGCGCTCGAAGGGATCCGCATCCTCGACTTCACGCAGATGATGCTCGGCCCGTACGGGACGCAGATGCTCGCCGACCTCGGCGCGGACGTCATCAAGGTGGAGCGTCCCGAGGGGGAGTGGGAACGCTCGCTGGAGATGATGGGCGGCCTGGTCGCCGGGGAGTCGGCCGCGTATCTCGCGATGAACCGCAACAAGCGTTCGCTCGCACTGGATCTGAAGGACCCCGCCGCGCGAGACGCCCTGCTGCGCCTCGCGGCGACGTGCGATGTCGTGGTGGAGAACTTCCGTCCCGGGGTCATGGACAAACTGGGCTTGGGCTACGACGACATCCGCGCGGTGCGGCCCGATGTCGTCTACTGCTCCGGGTCGGGCTGGGGACAGGACACACCATTCGCCCGCGAGCGCCGCCCCGGACAGGACCTCCTCATCCAGGCGATGTCCGGACTGGCGGCGGCCACCGGACGGCGCGGCGACCCGCCGACGCCCGCGGGGACGGCGATCGTCGACCACGCCACCGCGCTCACTCTCGCGAACGGCATTCTCGCGGCGCTCGTCGCGCGGGAACGGCACGGGATCGGACAGCGCGTCGAAGTGGATCTGTACTCGACCGCGATCGCCATGCAGTGCCAGGAGATTTCCGCTTTCCTCAACCAAGACGGCAGCTACGACCGGTCCGAGGAAGGCATCGGCCAGGCGTGGCTGTCGGCGCCGTTCGGCGTCTACGGGGCACAGGACGGCTGGATCGCGCTGGCGATGGCCCCGCTGGACGTCGTCGCGGACGTAGCGGGCGACCCGTCGCTCGCCGATCTCGATGCCTGGGCGGACCGGGACGAGGTCAAGCGTCGCCTGGAATCGCTTGTGCGCCAGGAGACAGCAGCACATTGGGTCCAAACTCTGGGCGCCGCAGGACTCTGGGCGGCGCGCGTGCGGACCACCGAGGAGGCCGTCGCCGAGCTGAAGGAACAGGATTCGGACCTGCTGATCACCACCGAGGGCCCCGACGGTTCCCCGATCTCGCTGATCGGCTGCCCGGTCACCCTCAGTGAGACGCCCTGGCAGCTCCGCTCTGCCCCGCCGCGGGCGGGCGAGCACACCGCGGAGGTGCTGCGCGAGGTGCTCACCGAAGAAGAGATCGCCCGCTTCACGACGCCCGCTGCGAGGAGTGCCGCCCATGACTGACGCCCACCCCAACCTGGTCGTGCGCGACGAGGGCGCGGTCCGGATCCTGCGGATCGACCGCGAGGACAAGCTCGGTGCCTTCTCCAGTTCGCTGATCGCCGCTCTGGGCAACGAGATCACGGCCCTGCGCGACGCCGCAGCCGTGCGCGCCGTCATCCTCACCGGCACCGGGCGGGGCTTCGTGGCGGGCGCGGACATCGGCGAGTACGGCACTTCCTCGCGCGCCGAATTCGAGGCATACCAACGACGTTCGCGGGTGGTCTTCGACGCGCTCAGCGCACTGCCGCAGCCGACCGTCGCGGCAGTCAACGGCTACGCGTTCGGCGGCGGCTTCGAGATCGCCCTCTGCTGCGACGTCATCCTCTGCTCGGAAACCGCCCGCTTCGGCCTGCCGGAAATCAAACTCGGCCTCATCCCCGGCGGAGGCGGTCCGCAACGGCTGGCCCGTCAGGTCGGCCCGAGGTGGACGAAGGAGCTGGTCCTCACCGGACGCACCGTTTACCCCGACGAGGCGCTCGCGCGTGGGGTCGTCGCGAAGGTCGTCGCACCAGACCGCTTGCCCGCGGAGGCGCTGGAACTGGCTACCACGCTCGCTCTCCTGCCCGCCGAGGCCGCCCGGGCGGCGAAGCAACGCATCGACGAGGGAGCGGAGCAGGATCTGGCGACGGCGCTCGGCGACGACCAAGCGGCGCTGGGCAGGTTGTTCGACACGCCCGACGCGAAGGAGGGCATCGACGCGTTCATCCAGAAACGCCCGCCCGCGTTCGGCCGTCTCTGACCTCGGCGGGCTGATCAGCGCCACAGGCCTGCCGCGGCGCGGGCGTAGTCGGCGAAGGAGACCGGCAGCCGGCCGGTGATCCGCTGGACGTCGTCGGTCACGTCGGCGGCGCAGTCGTTGCGGATGCCTTCGTACATGGCGGCGTAGAAGTCGGCGACCTGGCCGGGAGTGCCCCCGCCGAGCAGGGCTTCGCGGAACTCGGCCGGGTCCATGGCCTGGTACCGCACCGGTTTTCCCGCGGCGTCGCCCACGATCGCGGCCATGTCCGAAAAGGACAGTGAATGGGGCCCGGTCAGAGAGCAGATCTGGTGCTGGTGCCCGCCCTGGGTCAGCGCGGCCGCGGCGACGGCGGCGATGTCCTCGACGGAGATCGGCGCCACCCGGCCGTCGCCCGCGGGAACCGAGACGACCCCGGTGCGGATGCCCTGGAGGATCGCGGGGTGCTCGGAGAAGTTCTCGGCGAAGACGTTGGGACGCAGGATCGTCGCGGGCACCGGCCCGGTTTCGAGGAATCGCTCGACTCCGTGCGCCGCGAATCCGCCCGCGGACAGCTGCGCCGCCATGTTCGACAGGTGGACCACCCGGCGAACCCCGGCGGCCTTGGCGTCGTCCAGCAGCGCCGCGACCTCCGCCGTGGGGTCGGGGCTGATCGGGAACCACTGGTAGATCGCGTCCACGCCGTCCAGCGCGGGCCGGTAGGTCGCCGGGTCGTCCCAGTCGAGGCGGACCGGCGTCACCGGACCCGCCGGGCTCCCCGGGGTCCGGCTCGCCGCCCGGATCTCGTGCCCCTGCTCGGCCAGCAAGGACACCACGCGGCGCCCGGTGCGTCCGGTCGCGCCGAGGACAAGAACTGTGGCGGGCACGCGTTCCTCGCAAGGTAGGGTCGAAACGGCAACGACATCACCGTAGGAATGGGTCACCGACACGCGCCATGACAGCTCTCGACAGATTCATGTCCGATCGGCGCCGCGCCGGAGCGAATCGGGCATGGCGGTGAAAGCGGTCGGCCGTGAACGCGACCACGTGGCCGAGGTCGTGGGCGACCTCGTCGCCGCCCTCCGGCGCGGAGGCGTCGTCTACGGCCGGGCGCTGCTGCGCGCCCCCTGGGGCATCGCGTTCGAGTCGCGCTCGATCGCCACGATCTACGTCGCGATCGCCGGTTCCTGCGTCCTCGTCCCCGACGGCGGACAACCGCTGCATCTCGCCCAGGGGGACGTCGCGTTGCTGCCGTCCGGCGCCGGACACGTCGCCGCCGACACCCCAGGCCGCCAGGCTCCCACCGTACGAGAGCTGTTCGGCGCCGACCTCGAGGAGCTGTCCGCCACCGACCTCGTCATCAAGGGCGACGGCCCCGAGACCGTTCTGGTCTGCGGCGCATATCTGCTCGAACCGGCGCCGCAGCATCCGTTCATCGCGTCGCTGCCCGACGTCGTCCACGTCACGGCGAGCCAGATGCGCGGCACCTGCCTCGCCGCCGCCGTCCAGTTGCTCACCACCGAAGTCGACCACGCCGGCCGCGGCACACCCGCCGTGGTGGCCTCGCTGCTCGACCTGCTGTTCACCTACACCCTGCGGTCCTGGTTCCTCGGCCAGCCCGACCAGCTGGTCGGATGGGCCCACGCGCTCCACGACCCCGCGGTGGGCCCGGCGCTCGCACTCCTGCACGACGACCCCGGCAAACCCTGGACCGTGGAGGCGCTCGCACACGCCGTCGGCGTCCCGCGGGCCCGGTTCAGCCGCCGATTCGCCTCGACGACCGGCCACGCCCCCATGGAGTACCTCGGCATCTGGCGGATGACCGTGGCCGCGCGCCTGCTGCGCGAGGGCCAGGCTCCTCTGCGGCAGATCGCGCGGAAGGTGGGTTACGACTCGGAATTCGCGTTCGCGCGCGCTTTCAAACGGGTGGTCGGTCATGCGCCCGGTCGTTATCGGGCGATGCACCATCGAGATGCGGGCGCCAGCGATACGCGGCGATGACTGCGATCGCGGCGCCGGATGCCAGAGGTTCGCCGAAAGCGCGATGGTGTTCAGAGGCGCAGGTCGCGGCAGGCTTTGCGGATTTGTCCGGCGGAGGAGCGGAGCCGGGCGAGTTCTTCGGGGGAGGGCGTCGCGGGTTCGGGCCTGCCGGCTCCGCGGCGGTCGACCAGCCTCGGCAGTGACATGCATACGCCGTCGATGCCGTGGAAGTCCTGGACGAGGCTGCTGACCGGGAGGATCAGCCGCGGGTCTCCGAGAACGGCGTCGAGGACGTAAGCGGCGGCCAGCCCCACCGCGTAGTTGGTGGCGCCTTTGCCCGCGATCACTTCATAGGCCGCGTTGGTCACGGTCCGGGCGATGTCGTCGCGGACGGCTGGGGTGAAGGCCGGGGCGCCGTCGATCGTCCACTCGGCGACCGGCACCGAGCCGACGAACGCTCCCGACCACAGCGGAACCGCGCTGTCGCCGTGTTCGCCGGCGATGTAGGCACGCACGCTGGGCACGCCGACTCCGGCGCGTTCGGAGATCAGCGACCGCAGCCGGGAGGAATCCAGGACGGTGCCGGAGCCGACGACGCGGTAGGCCGGGAGCCCGCTCACGGCCAGCACGGCGCGGGTGATGACGTCGACGGGATTGGTGACCGGGACCAGGATCGCTTCCGGCGCCGCCGCCAGCAGGCGCGGCACCAGCGCCCGGCACATCGCGACGTTCGCCTCCGCGAGCTCCATGCGGCTTTGACCGGGCCGTTGTCTGGCTCCGGCGGCGATCACGACGAGGTCGGCGTCCGCGCACACCCCGATGTCGTCGCTGCCGGCGATCGCGGTGGTCGGGGTGAACATGCTGCCGTGCTGCAGATCGAGGACCTGGGCCCGCACCTTCGCCGCGTCGGTGTCGTACAACGCGATCGTGTGGGCCACGCCGTGGATCTGGCAGGCGTAGGCGATCGTCGACCCGACCGCGCCCGCTCCGACGATGGCGACCTTGGTCCCGTGCGGCGCGCTGTGCACCGGAAGCAAGTGCGGCACTTGCATCCTCCTCGCCCGAATCCGTAACCGCCGAGGCTGCTCGCGCGGCATGTCCAGCGTGGGACAGCCGCTCCTTGGCCCTCCAGGGGCGACGGCCACCATTGCCGGAGACCAATGCCCCTCGGGCCTGATCCGGGCTTCCGGAATCCTGGCCCATCCTGGTATTCGACGTTGTATTTGACGATCTGCAAACAACGGCCCGCGCGGAGCCGTTGAACGGCTGACGGGGTTCACCGGAAACGCGGTGTAACGGCGAGAGTTCGTGACGCGACCTTTCGGCAGAGACCTGGCCGCTGCCGAAAGAAGCACATGCCTGCCGCTGAGCGAATGCATCCGGTCGCCGAACAGGCGGGAACCGGGGCGGTCATGGTGCTTGCGGCACAACGGTTCGCGTCGCCGCTTCCGCCGGAGGCAGAGCCGGAGCCCGCGCAGCAGGTGTGGGAAGACTTGCCCTTCGTCACCGCATTGCTGCCGCGGCTGCAGCAGGCCTATCGAAAACTCGCGTACGACGTGGAAATCGTCGAAAACCCCGTCCGGCGTACTGTTCTGGAGAAATGGGACGACGCGGTGACGAAGGGATTTCGCATCGTCCATGTCATTTCGCACGGGGCGACGTCGCTCGCGGACGCGGTGCGGTCCCGGTCGGCGGAAGACGGCGAGCAATTGTGTTTCGTGCCCTCCTGCGGGCAGACGGGCAACGGGACCGACGTGGTCCAGTGGATTCGCACCGCGCACCGGCGAGCCGAGCCGATGCTGTTCGTCGTCGATCTCTGCCGGGCCGGCCGCGCGGCCCGGATCGCGCAGCTGGCCCAGGTTCCCGACGACGAGCTGAACGCCTGGGTGGTCGCGGCGACCAGCCCCGCGGAACCCGCCTACGACGGCACGTTCAGCGAGATCGTGGGAGAGGTGCTCGAGCAGATCGCGGCGAACGGCCTCGACACCGACCCGTCGATCGAATTCGTCCGCTGGGACCGCCTGGTGTTCGTGATCCAGCAGCGCTTGACCGCGGCGGGCAGCACGCAGCGGATCCACGCCACGAAGATCGACCCGTCCCAGCCGCTTCCCGAACTACCGTTTTTCCGCAACCCGAATTGGGTTTCCGACGAACGCCGGGCGCGAGTGCAGGCGATCACGCCGCCGGTCCGGCCGTTTGTCGCCGATCTCGGCGCCGACCATTTCATCGACCGCGTCGGCGACCACTTCGTCGGGAGGCGGCAGCAGCTGGGCGAGCTCGCCCCGTGGCTGGACGACGCGACCGTCGGCGGCTTGAAGGTGGTGACCGGTGCTCCGGGGGCGGGCAAATCGGCTTTGCTCGGCGCGTTGGCGTGCGCGGGCCACCCCGAGATCGTCGCCGCGGTGCCGGACGTCCGGGCTTGCCTCGCCGCGCAGTGCCCTGAGGGCACCCCGTCCGCGAACGACGGGTTGGCGGCCATTCACGCCCGCGGTCGCGATCTCGATGCCGTTCTCGTCTCGCTGGCGGCGCAGTGGCGTCTCGCCCCGGGCGACGGCACGCTGTCCGCGCGGGCGCTCATCGCCGCTGTCCTGGACCTTGAAACGGTACCTGCTCTCGTTTTCGACGCGCTCGACGAAGCCGACGACCCGGTGCACGTCCTCCGGGAACTCCTGCTTCCGCTGGTTCGGGCCGTCCGGACCGACGGCGCCCCGGCGTGCCGCTTGCTGGTCGGGACCCGCCGGAGGCCGGACTTCGAACCGTTGCTGAAGCAGGCGGGAGCGGCCGGCGCCGTGGTCGATCTCGACGACGTGCCGGAAGCGGAATTGCGCGCGGACCTCGAACAGCATCTTCTCCGCGTCCTGGCCGAGCACACCGCTTACCGGGAACCCGCGCGCCGCCACGTGCGCGCCGTCCTGGCCCGCACCGTGGCACGCGCTCTCGCCGAGGATCCGCGGCGGCGGCGCGAGTGGGGACCCTTTCTGGTAGCCCGGATCTTCAGCCGGTCGCTGGTGGCGCTCGAACCGGCGACGGACGCCGTCAGCGCGGCCGTGCTCGGCGCGAGCGCCCCCCGGACGCTGCCCGACGTGCTCGAACTGGACCTTTCGCTGCATCCGGAGAAAGACGCTCTGCGAGCCACCCTGGCAGCTGTGGCCTGGGCGAAGGGACAGGGCTTTCCGACCGAGGCGGTCGCCGCGATCGCACCCGGGTTCCATCCTTCGGTGACTGAGGACAACGTCCGGGAGTTGCTTGCCGCGGGCCGCTTCTACCTGCGCACGAGCGTCGAAGCAGACGGATCTGTGCTGTACCGGCTCTTCCACCAGGGACTGGCCGACTATCTCAAGGCGACGCCATGGGGAAAGGAATTCGGACATGAAGATCCTGGGAGTCCACGGGATCGGGAACTACCGTCCTCATGAGACTCCGGAGAGCGCTTCGGCTTCGCTGTCCCGCGTCTGGACGGCCGGTCTCGCCGCCGCCGGGGGCCGGCACGACGTCACCGTGGCGTACTACTCCGACCTCCTGCGGGTGCGCGGCCGCCAGGGCGACGACAGCGACCTCAGCGACCTGACCGCCGTCGAGGAGGAGTTCCTGCGGTGTCTCCTCGAAGGGCAGCCTCTCGAATTGCCGGGGGTGCCGCAGGGCCGGTTGACCGCATGGCTTCGGGCGATGATTTCGACGCTCGCGGCGAGCCGGGTGTGCAGCGAGCGGCTCGTGGAATGGCTGCTGGTTCGTTTCGCGAAGGAGGCGGTCGCTTACCTTTCGCCCGGCGGGGCCCGGGAGGCCGTCCAGGAACGGCTGCGCGCGGCGCTTCAGCGGCATCAGCCCGAGGTCGTGCTGGCCCATTCCCTGGGAACAGTGGTGACCTACGAGATCCTGCACGAGAGCGCGGGACCGAGCGTGCCGTTGTGGATCACCCTCGGCTCGCCGCTGGCCTTCCCGAAGGCGGTTTTCGAGCGGCTCACGCCCGCGCCGCGAGAAGGGCGGGGGACCCGTCCGCACCGGGTCGGCAGGTGGGCCAACCTGGCCGATCCCGGGGATCTCGTCGCGGTGCCGATCGGAGGAGTCTCGCGCTGTTTCGCCGGGGTCGACAGCGACGACCACGACGTCATCGATGCCTGGGACTTCCACAAGGCGGGCAACTACCTGAAGTCCCGCCGGCTGGCCAGGCTGCTGGGATGACCGAAGACGAAGCGCGCGGGACGGCCGCCGCTCTGGTCTACGAACGGCTGCTCGCCTCGATCACCGAGGGAGGGTCGCGAAGATGGGATCTGGCTTCTCCGTATCTGCTGCGCCACGCGCCCGAACACGCGCTCGAGGCAGGCGAATTGGCCGAACTCCTCCAGGACGCCGAGTACCTGGTCCACGGCGCTCCCGGCAGCGTGCAGACCTTCGGCGCCATCCTGGAGACGCGGGTCCCCACCGAGACCATGCCGATCTACCGTTCCTCGCTGGCGCGCCATCTGCACTCGGAACCCGAACAACGGCGGCAGATCCTGGCCGTGGACGCGATCCGGCACCGGTCCGGCGGGATCGGCTCGCGGCTGTACAACCCGCCGCTGTTGCCGCCGGTCGGCTGGCAGTGCCGCTGGGCCACGGCCGGGAACATCAGCCTCGCGCTGAAGGCCTCGCTCGTGGGGCACGACGGGCCGATCCGCGCGATCGCCACGGGCTTCGTCGACGAGACGCCGATCGCGGTCACCGCGGGCGACGACGGGGCAGCGTGCGTGTGGAACCTTTTCGTGGGGGTGCTGCACCGGCGTCTTCGGGGCCATCGGAGGCCGCTGACGTCAGTCGCGGTGGGCGGCCCGGCGTCCTCGCCGCTGGCGGTCACCGCGGACACCGGCGGGACGGTGTGCTGCTGGGAACTTCGCACCGGCAAGAAGCGATACCGGCACGCGGGCGCCGCGGCGGTCGGCTGCCTGCTGGTCGACGCCGTCGACGAGAAGCATCTCGCGATTTCCGGCGACGCGGACGGTGCGGTCCGCCTGTGGGATCTGGTCGGCGGAACGCCGCTCGAGACGGTGCGAGCCGGCGGGCCGGTGGTCCGGCTGATCTCCGGCGGCGCGGACGACGCCCCGGTGGCCGTGGCGGTGACCGCGACCGGGTCCGTGGTGGTCGTCGATCTCATCGCCCGGCGGGCGATCGCCGGATTCGGGACCGCCGCCAGTCCGGTGTCCGCCGCGGAGTGCGCGTTCGTTCGCGAGGAGCCGGTCGTCGTCACGACCCACGAGGACGGCTCCGGACACGTGTGGCGGCTCTCCGACGGAGCGCTGACGGCGACGTTGACCGGACGCCCGGGTTGCCTGGAGGTCCTCAGCGTGATCGAAACCGGGCTGGAGACCGTCGCGGTCACCGGCGGCGAGGACGGGGTGCTGCGGCTGTGGAACCTCGCGGACGGCAAGCTCCTGGGACGGATGACCGGCAGGCACCGGGAGCGGATCACCGCCGTCGCCTGGCATGTCGTCCGGACGCACCGCTCCCCGCGGCCGGCGCGGCCGAACGAACCGGACCTGGTGCGGCTGCGGCCGCGGACGGACTGGTGGCGGCGAAAAGCCGAAATTCTCGGAGAACTCGCCGAGCACGTCGTCCTGTCGGGATCCGCTGACGAAACAGTGCAGAGCTGGAGCGCCTCGAACTGCCGGCCGTTGCGGACGTTCTTCGCGCACACGGGCGGCGTGGCCGACATCAAGGTCACCGAACTCTGGGGCGAGCCGATCGCGGTGAGCGGGAGCGAGGACGGAACGGCGAGCCTCTGGGCACTGGAGCACTGGCGGACGCAGGCCGAAGGGGCCAGGCATCCGCAACGGGTCGACGCGGTCGCGGTGCGGCGCGTCGCCGGCCAGACCGTCATCGCCACCGCTTGCGGCGACTCGGTGCTGCGGTTGTTCACGGCCGCGGACGGCAAGCAGATCGGGCACTACACGGTCGGCACCGGGACCGTGGTCGCGGTCGGGCTGGGCGGAACGCGGGACGGCGCGGTCGCGGTGACCGCCACTTCCGACGGAACGGTCGCCGCGCGCCTGGTCTCCACCGGCAAAGCGCTGTGGAAGCGCCACCTGCCCGCCTCGGCGCTGGAGGTCGGCGGCTCCGGACGGAACGCGACGGTCGCCGCGGTGCACGACGGGCGGCTCACGATGCTGAGCCTCCGGAGCGGGCGGGTCCTGCCGAACGCCGCCGGCGCCGAGCCGGATATCCCGGACATCACGGCCGTCGCGTTCGGGCGGATCGGCCGGCGAGACGTGCTCGCGGCCGGCACCGCGGACCGGAGGGCCGTCGTGTTCGACCTGGCCACGGGCTCGGCGCTGCATGCCTTCGGCCCGCTCGGTTCCGACCTCGTGCACGTCGCGATGACCGCGACGCCCGGTCCCGCTCTCCTCGCGACGCAGCAGGCGGACGGCGTGATCAAAGTGTGGGACGCCGCCGCGGAAGCCGCGCTGACGATCCCCTCGTCGGCCGGCGTCGCTTCCCGGCTGCTCTTCGGAACCGCCGCCGGCCGCCCGGTGGTGATCGCGGCAGGCAGCCAGAACAGCGCCTGTGTCTGGGACGCGCGGACCGGTGCCGCCGAAGCCGTGCTGTTCGTCCCGGCGGAGGTTCTCGCGGCTTCCGCCGCGGACAACGCGCTCGTCGTCGGATTCGGCCGCGAACTCGGTCTGTTCACTCCGGTC
This sequence comes from Amycolatopsis sp. NPDC003676, assembly GCF_053587275.1. Lineage (NCBI taxonomy): Bacteria > Bacillati > Actinomycetota > Actinomycetes > Pseudonocardiales > Pseudonocardiaceae > Amycolatopsis > Amycolatopsis sp. NPDC003676. The sequence goes on along the minus strand of NZ_JBSFNS010000020.1, from coordinate 42,520 downwards.
GACGACCCGGGCCTGCACGACGAGAGCGCGCGGAAGCCGGAAGCCGAACCGGTGCGCCGAAAAAAGCGGAAGCGGTCGGCCGCGGAGTCGGCTGTCCTCGTGGCACTGGCCCGCTACGGCACTCAGGACATCCACGAGCTGAGACGGCGGCTGCGAAAGCCGCCGAGCACGAACGCGCTTCGGGGAACGCTGCGGAAGCTGTGCGAGCAGGGGTATGTCGAAAAGATCCGGCTGGACGAAGAAAGCAGTCCGCGAGTCAGCTACTACGACCTGCTGCCCGAGGGCAGCGCGGCGGCCGAGCGATTGATCGGCCACGCGGCGATCCGTCCTCGTCCGGGTCGAGGGCCGAAAAGCCAGGGCTGAGAAAACCGAGCTCGCACCTGTGCGGGAAAGGGCACGATGACAAGACCGGATACGCCGGGTCCGAAGCCGGAAACCCGAGACGATTACCCCGCCTTCCTCGACCGGGTCCCGCGCTACCGGCTCGGCAGCCTGGAGCCGACGGAATCGGCCGGGCTCGGACGGCTGGCGGTGCGCACAGTCCCGGCCGGAGTGCTTGTGCTGGCGGCGTTCCTCGGCATCGCGAACATGGCGGGCATTCCTTATCCGGCCGCGTTCTCCGCCGCCGTCGCGGTCTGTGCCCTGCTGACCCTCTTCTTGCGATCGGCGGAGCCGATCGGCGAGTGGTCGGTCGTCCTGGCGGACCGCGGGCAGGCAGCCGAGTCCGTATACACCTTCCTGGCGGGGAGCCTCCGCGAAAAGAACCTTCCGGTCGACCGGATTTCGACCCGGCGGATCGAGGACGGATTCGCGACCGTCAATTACCTCGATCTGGTCGATCACGATTACCGTGCGGTCATTTCAGTGTTCCGCTACGGGGACGGCCTGTACGTGGGATGGACGATGAGCCGTTCCCGCCGCGGCTGGAAGCTGCTGCTCGATCGCGCCCGGCGCGCGGACGACTTCGCCCGCGCCGCATCGGCCCGGGCCATGCGCGAGACCGTGCACGCGATCTGCGTCGAGGGGCTCCGCATCGCGATCGGGCGCGTCGATGTCCCCACGGCCTATGGATTCCCGCACGGTGCGCCGCCGATCGAGGTGCCGCGCGAGCAGGCGGAAGACAACTGGGCGGTGGCGATCTATCTGCGGGACGGCGGCGTCCGCGAGGGCGAGGAGATCCGGAAGGCGGTCGAGCGGTTCTGGGCCGAGCTGGGTTTCGAAGTGGTCGCGGAGTTCGACCCGGTTCTGGGATCGTTCTTCCAGAAACTGCGCGCCAAAGCCGCGAGCCCCCAGGCGCGCGCGGCGCTGCAGGAAAGGCTGGAGAAGCTGGAACGCGCCGCGGAGGTCCACCTGCTCGCCGTGCCGGAGAGCCAGGCCACCCTGAACAACGCGCAGGGTCTCGCTGCTCTCATCCAAGCTTTGGAGAAAGAATCCGCCGCGGCTATCCAACTGGGTCCGTTGCTGCTGATCAAGACCTGCCGGCCCGACGGCGCGAGCCAGGTCTATTCGTGCACGCTGACCCCCGCTCAGCTCAAACATCTCGAACGCCACCCGGAACTGCTGAAGGACCCGGGAGGCCTTCAGGCGGCACTGGACGCCGCCGCGCACGAGGACTGAGATCCGAGCGGGCATCGACCTTGCGAAGGAACAGTCGCGCCGCCGTCCTTTTCTTGCCCGGTGCCGCTTCTTCCTGCTCTTGGTCCCGCCCGGCCGGGACCTACGGCCGTATCGTTTTCCCCGCGCCGCCCCCGTCCCATTCGCGACCCCGTATCTCCCGGCCCCCGGGCCGGGTCCGCGGCGGCGGCCTGCCTCGCGGAGGCTCGCAGGCGAATGAGCCGGGCAGAAACCGCACGGCGCGTCCGGAGTGGTTCGAAGGCGGGAACGGCGCCGACGGAGAGTCCGGGGTCGCTCCGCTTCGAAATTCGTTCAGCGATTCCTTCCCAGTTCGATTGAGGAGCCCTGACCGAACGGACATTCCTCACGCTGAGGGATCGACGCTCGAAATGTCTCGCCGCACCCGATTAGCGGGCAGCGTGAAGCTGGCTGACGGCACGCACTAGACGCGCCGCCAGCCAGATCGTTCCGCGATGAATAACGGTCGCTGATAAGCTTCTCGCCGGTCAGGAAATTCTGACGGCGTTATTTTTTTCCTGCTCTCCTTTCCGCCTTCTCGCGAAATGCTCAAGAGCTCCGGATTTGTGTCACGGGCTGGAGCGGCGATAGCCGGAGGCCGCTTCCTGGTGCAGGTACAGGCGCTCCGACGACAGTCTGGTCCCCGGCACCGGGTTCGCCGGCCGCGGCGTTCCGGTGACGTCGATCGCGACGAAGACCAAGTCCGCGGAGGCCACCGGCGTCGGCGGCGCCGCGAGGTCCTCGGGATCGTCGGCCCAGCCCGACCAGTAGGTGGCGGTCACCGTGGTGCGGACTTCGATCGAGGTGTTGTTGACCCGCTCGATCCGCGCGCAGGCGTGCAGCAAACCGCCTTCTCGCACGGGGTTCAGGAACTCCATGCGCTTCACGGCGCGGGTGGCCGTCGGGCCGTTGCTGTACTCGAGGGTCACGAGCCAGGCCGCGTGGTCGATCAGCCGGAACATGACCGCGCCCGCGACGTCTCCCTGGTGGTTGAGGTCGGCGGGCTGGGCCAGGTGGGTCAAAGTGCGCTGAATCAGCGGTCGCGCACAGGGCGCGGACGAACTGGTGCTCATCACGGTATTCCTTTCGGTCATCGGCTGGTCTGCGCGAAAAAGCCGCACGTCAATGCGGCGGAAACGCGGAAAACTTCAGGGGCCCGCGGAAATTGCGCGCGGAATTCCGCTCATCCCGGTGAGACGCATCCGCATGCCCGGGGGTCGCCCGTGGCCGTGCCGAAGCGGCCCGATCGGGTAATGCTTTCCGCTCGGGCTCGGGTGAATGCGTCGATCGGGCGCCTCTACGTTCGATGGATGCTCTCTCTGAATCGATCCTAGCACGGCCGAAAGAGTGCCCCGCGCGATTGTGCCGGCTTCACGCGAACGGTGACAGAAACGTGAAAGTGAAACGCATTGTGCGTTTTCGGGTGCCGCGTTGATGGTGTCCGGGACCGACGGTCGGCAGAGCGAAGATCGGGACGAGGCGGTCGCATGCCTTCGGCTCGGGACGGGTCTCGGGACGGGGGACCGAGGACAAGGGCGGCCGGTTTTGTCGGGGGTCGGTGGCATGATCCCCGACGTGCTGGACAACGAGGCGCCCGCCGAGGTTTTCGCCGGGCTGGACGAGATCGACTGGGCCGCGATGGAACACGCGTACGGACCGGCTGGGGACGTCCCCGGGCTGCTGCGCGGGCTGGCGTCTGCCGACCCGGCCGTGCGGGAGGTCGCGCTCGACGGCATGTACGGGGCGGTGCACCACCAAGGCGATGTCTACGAATGCACGGTCGCGGCCGTCCCGTTCCTGGTGCGCGTCGCCGCGTGCCCCGGCCTTCCCGGGCGCGCTGCTGTGCTGCGGCTGCTGGCCAGTATCGGCGGTGCGGAACAGCCTTCGCCGCCGGTGGATCGCGACCGCATGCGGTACGGGCAGGCAGCGTCGGCGGTGGGCGGCGCTGCTGGGGCACTGCTGCCGTTGCTGGCCGATCCCGACGCGGAGGTCCGGGAGGCTGTCGGCGCCACGCTGCTCGCCCGCCGGTCCGAGGTGGCCGAAGTCGCGGCGGCGGTGCAGCGGCGGCTCGCCGCGGAAGCGGTGCCCGCCGTCGCGGCTGCGCTGGTCGCCACGATCGGAACGTTCGCCCGGCGCTCGGCGGATGTCGACCTCTCCGGCGTGCGCGCCGCGTTGGCCGAGCCCGGGCCCCCGAAGGTGCGGCTGGCCGCGCTCGCCGCGCTGGCACGATCCGGCACTGAATCGCTGTCGGACGAGAGGCTCGAGCTGGCGGTGGAATTGCTGACCGCCCAGCATGCCACCCCCGAGCCCGTGCCGGAGCCGGTCCCGTTCGAGACCCTGCCGGGCGCGCCGCCGACGCTCGCCGGCGAGTTGCGGAAGCGGAAGGCACTGCACCGGAGCGGCCTGCCGGAGGACCTGGATCCGTACGGACCCTCGCCGGTCCGAGAGCTGAGCTGGGCTTTCCGCGATCAGGTCGGCGACCGGCTCCGGCTGCTGGCCGGCCTGACGGGCGCGGCCGGCCGACAATGCCGCCTGGACGCCCAGAACGCGGCGAGTGACCTCGTCCGCGGCTGGCGCGGCGACTACCGCGAGCTGGCCGTACGCATCGGCGAAAACGCGCTCGACGAGCACCCGCTTCTGGCTGGCAGCGCAGTGACCGCGTTGGCGGGTTTCGGCGTCCTGGCCGCTCCCGCGGCGGATGCGCTGAGCCAGGCCCTCGATGCGATGCCCCGGGAAGCCGAACGGAGCAACCCGCTGTCCGGCCAACCGGGTTGGCTCATCAAGACTTCCCGCCCGCGCGGCTCCGGGCCGGCGCGGGTTTCCGTCGATCTCAACCCGATTCTGCCCGTGCTGGCGGAGTTGCGGGACGTGCGCGCGTTGCCGGCCCTGCGCTGGGTGCTCGAGCAAGAGCAGCTGCCCGCTGGGATCGGAAGCGCCATCAGCAGTTTCGGCGAGCTCGCGGCCGATCTGGTCCCGCTGGTCCGTCGTCGGATGCCGGACTTCCCCGGGGAAGCCGAGGCGCTGGCGGGCGCGCTGGGGGAGATGGGCGCCGTCGCCGCGGAAGCCGTGCCGGAGATGGTGGCCCTCCTCTCGAACGGCAAGACCCGAGAAACCGTGCCAGCTTTGGGCAAGATCGGCCCTGGCGCCGCCGCTGCGGTCCCGGCACTCCGTTCGCTGCTGGGCGAACCCGACCGGGACCATTCCATCGGCGCGGCGGTCGCGCTGTGGCGCATCACCGGCGACGCCGATGTCGTGCTCCCCGCGATTGCCCGGCGTCTGGACGGAAGCGAGTACGCGATCGCGGCCGCCGCGGAAGCTCTCGGCGCCCTGGGCCAAGCAGCGACGTCTTACCGCGCACGGTTGCGGACGATGCTCGCCCAAGCCGATGACGAATCCGACCCCTACCGATGGGTGCGATACCAACTGGCGACCGCCTTGTGGCGCATCGACGGCGACGCCGACGCAGCAGCGGCGGTGCTGGTCACGTTGTGGCGCACGAACCGAGTGCTGATGCCTGCCTTGGCGCGCGGCCTGGCGGAACTGGGCCCCGCCGCACGCCCAGCCGCACCACTGGCCCGCGCCGAACTGGATTCAGTTCGCCGGCACACTGTGCAGGGAGTCGTCGAGTATTTCGATGTCTACAACGGATTCGTCACCGCCGACGAATCCCTGCTCGCCGACTGCCGCACGATCCTGGCCAACACTTCCTGACGGCACAGGATGCCGCACCCGGCGCGACATCGTTCGCACCTGCGCAGACCGAAATGGCTTTGCTGCGCGCCGATCCGGGACGGAATCTCGGCCAGCTCCGCCAGGACTGTCCACAAGCGACTATGGAGGCGCACCGGCCGCCCCCTGTCCGTCAGTGCCTGGCCGCGGACGACGACCCGGTACGCGCCGCGTGCTTCGACTGGGTTTCGACCTCCCGGCCGCGCATACACCTCCGCGGTAGCGGGTAGTGCTTGATCGAGCGAGAACGCCCCGATTGTGCGCCGTGGAAGGTAGTCCGGAAGGAAAATGAAGATGAACAAGCTGCTGTACCGCCCGCTGGGCATGCTGTTCGGCGTGCTTGGCGGTTTGGCCGCCAACGCGGTGTTCGATCGAGTGTGGAAGCTGATCTCCGGCAGGGAAAAGGCGCCGACTCCGACCCAGAAAGACCGGGGATGGGGCGAGGTGCTCTTGGCCGCGTCCGTACAAGGAGCGATCTTCGGCCTGGTGAAGGCGGCTGTCGACCGAGGCGGCGCGACCGGCTACGACAAGCTCACCGGTCAGTGGCCCGGCGACACCGCCGAACACGACAACGACTGAGATCGCACCGGCATTCAGCGGCCGGGCAACCTTCAGCGCAGGCGGGAGCCCGGCAGGCGTTGCTGGGCAGAACCACGGGCCGGGACGCGCGCGCCTAGGCCGCTCGTCGTGCCGCAGCTGAGGTGACCCGGTTAGTGTCTCCGGGCAGGTGCCACACCCAGGTCGGGTCATATTTCGGGTTCTGTCGCTTGGATCCTGGCCGAAGAGGGCAGAGGCGATCGCGGCGACCCAAGACGAGCCCGAGTGCCACGCCGGGCAGTCCGACCGCCCGGTGTGGCACTCGGGCTCGTCTGGCAAGAAGCCCCGACTTCGCCGCCGACGGCGAAGTCGGCCAACGCCGCCCACCCCACGCTCGCAGGCACTGCGACCAGCGCGTTCGGCACCGAGTCCTTGGCGCTACACGAATGGCGTAATTGCGTCCCCCGGCCGTCAGGTGAACGGGTGGTCGAACCCCACTGCAAGACAGCGCATTCGGCGATCCGGCCGTCCATCAAGTCGGGTGATCGTGGCGACACGACACTCTCCCTGACCGATGCGAAGGTGATCTTGCGAAGGGGGTTCAGGGGAGAGGCGCGGGATGGACACAGTGGTCGAACGGATCATTCCGGCGGCGGTCTTGGCGTTGCCGGTGTCGCAGATCCTGTGGGTTGTGCTGGCGGTGCGCCGGAGCCGGCGCTTGCCGCTCTCGATCGCGACGTTCACCGCCGCCGTCGACACGGCGATTCTGCTCTGCGGCGGGCTGGTCGTCGTCCTGGTCACCGCACCCGCCGGGGACGGCGAAGGCAGCACCCTGCATCTGATCCCGGGCCAGGACGTCGCCGGTCTGGGAACCGACGCGGGTTGGCAGATAGCGGGAAACCTGGTGCTGCTGGCACCGCTCGCGGCGCTGGTCCCGTTTCGGGTGCCCCGGCTGCAGTCGCTCGCACGGATAGCAGCGGCGGCGGCGCTCGTCTCGATCGGGATCGAAGCCGTGCAGTACCTGTTGGACGCCGGTCGGGTCAGCGCCACCGACGACGTACTGTTGAACACGATCGGCGCCACCGCCAGCGCCAGTCTGACGCGCGGCCTTTGGCGCGCTCTTTCTCCGGTGATCCCTCGCCCTCGCGAGGCCGTAGCTTCCGGCCCGGGAACTCCGGCTGCCGGGCCGCCGGATTTTCGCGCTGCGGCCCGCTCGGAATCGCGTGCCCCGGATCTGCTCTAGAGCGTGGGCACGGCCTGTTCGCGCCTCCGTGACCGATGCCCGCTTGCGTTCGGCCGCACGCAAAATCGCGACGGACGACCGATTGGCGACAAGTGCGGCGCCAAGTTCAGCGGGTCAGCTTTCGGCACCTCCCCGCCGAGGGCCGCAGGTCTTGCCGCGCTTCGACCGTGTGGCCTCGTCTTCTGCGCTCTTCTCACGGCGGCGAGCCCAGTTGCTCGGGCCTGCTGGTCCCCAAATGGTCCACGGGCCCGACTGACCTTGACCGTTGCGGACATCAAGCACGGCTCGAAAAAAGCCGCCCGACCTGGGTTTTCACCCTGGTCGAGCGGCTTTCGTCTCCGGTCGGGCTGACAGGATTTGAACCTGCGACCCCTTGACCCCCAGGCACTTGACAGTCGTAAAACACCAGGTAGGGCGGCATTCTTGCCTGACTACCCGTGACCGCAGACGTGCGCGAACGTCCGCGCGCGTCCGGGTGCATTGTCAGGCACTTCGTCAGGCAGCAGCTGAACCCACGCGGGTTCTGGATCCGGCCAGGAAGCCCGTCCTGCCCTGAGCGCGAGCTGGTCGGAGCCGCTGTCCGGGGTGGCGTTGTTCAAGCAAGTTGCTCCGGAGCGCTTACGGACATGTATAACTGCCTTCACGGTCCGGCGTTGCCAGAGACCGACACTTGCGCTAGTCCGCACAAGTTGTGGGTCGTTACCGGTCGTCTCTCGGATAACCTCCTCGGACAAACTCGCGTGCAAGACGATGGGTACCGGACGGTGCTGGCTATGGCCCGGGGCAGCGAACTGTCGCCGTGTCGGCTCACGTCCGTCACGGGCTTGTGCGTTGCCATACTCAGGTTTTGCGGACGGCTCCGGTGAAGCCGGCGATGAAGAGGGTGGCGAAGGCCCAGGCGAGGAGTCGGAGTGCCCATCCGGTGGCGGTGAGCCATTGGCCGGTGGCGGTGTTGGTGGTGTCGCAGTGGGTGCGGGCACCGGTGGAGATGAGTGGTGTGCCGAGGTCGAGTCCGACGCCGATGCGTTCGATGAGGGTGCAGTCCGTGGGTGTGGGGTTGGGTGGTGTGTGGATTTGGGCGAGGCCGCCGTGGGCGCCAAGGATTGCGGTGATCACGGCCGCGGTGATGAGGGCGGCGAGGAGGCCGAGGAGTGCTCGCCAGGGTTGGTAGCCGTAGCCGAGGGTGAGTCCGGTGATGCGGGCCCAGGTGCGTTCGGTGCGTCCGGTGAGGGCGTGGCGTTGGATTTGGTCGCGGCGTTGCTGGATCAGTACTCGCCGTGCTTCGTGGTCGTGCCCGGCTGCCCGCAGTGCTGCGGCCAGTTGCTGATACGGCTGGGCGACGTAGGCGGGTGTGGCCTCGCGCAGCAGTCGCAACCAGGAGTAGGTCGAGATCCCGGAGGGCAACCCGTTGTAGACCAAGCCGTCGACATCGAGCCGGGACAGTGCGCTGCTGAGATGCTCCAATCGGTTCGGCGTGAATGTCAGCGTGCCCCCGATCTGAACGCCGGCTAGATTGATCGCGGCACCCTTGCCACCGCCGGTTGCCGAGAACCCTTCGCGCAGGAACACCTCCCCGGAGACTTGCAGCGCGTAGGCGTGGAGTGCGGGGCCGGAGTTGTTGCGCAGTGTCGCGTAGCGGCAGCCCAGTTGGCCGCCGATGCGAGCGCCGAGCAGCCGGACCGCCCCTTCGTCGCCGTCGCCGGTTGCCGAGAATCCATCGCGCAGGAACACATTCCCGTTGGTCTGCAGCCTGTCGGCGTGGAGTGCGGGGCCGGAGTTGTTGCGCAGTGTCGTCGCCCCGCTGCAGTCCAGTTGGCCGCCGATGCGGGCGCTGAGCAGCCGGACCGCCCCGTTGTCGCCGGTGCCGGTTGCCGAGAAACCTTCGCACATGAACATATCCCCGTTGGTCTGCAGCCCATCGGCAACGAGGGCGGGGCCGGAGTTGTTGCGCAGTGTGGCGGCGCGGCAGCCCAGTTGGCCGCCGATGCGGGCGCTGAGCAGCCGGACCGCCCCCCGGTCGCTGTCGCCGGTTGCCGAGAATCCATTGCGCAGGAGCACACTCTCGTTGGTCTGCAGCCTGTCGGCAACGAGGGCGGGGCCGGAGTTGTTGCGCAGTGTCGCCCCGTGGCAGACCAGCCCGCCGCCGATGCGGGCGCCGAGCAGCCGGACCGCCCCGTTGTCGCCGTCGCCGGTTGCCGAGAACCCCTCGCGCAGGAACACATCCCCGTTGGTCTGCAGCCCGTCGGCGTGGAGGGCGGGGCCGGAGCTGTTGCGCAGTGTCGCCCCGTGGCAGACCAGCCCGCCGCCGATGCGGGCGCCGAGCAGCCGGACCGCCCCCCGGTCGCTGTCGCCGGTTGCCGAGAATCCATTGCGCAGGAGCACATTCCCGTTGGTCTGCAGCCTGTCGGCGTGGAGTGCGGGGCCGGAGTTGTTGCGCAGTGTCGCCCCATTGCAGCTCAGTTGATCGATTTGAGCGTCGATTAGATGAACGGCCCCATCTGCGCTGTGCGCGACCACGGTCGCGCCGTCGAGGGCGAGGCCGCTCGCGACTAGTCTCGCACCGGAGAGCGGTGTTTCAGTGGGATGTTCAAGCCAGCAGCGCGACAGAGCGAGGTTGGCGAGGTGGCTGCTATCTGCGGTCATTCCTTCGTCTAGCAGGCAGTTGTTTAGGGTGAGCGATACGGTGGTGGTGATGTTGTCCAGGTCGACACGACCGGCGATTCGGACACCGCGCACCTGCAGACCGTGCGGGTCCGGGTCGGGGGCTAGTCGGCCGCGAAGGACGTCGCGCACGACCCACGCGCGGATCGTGCGCGTCTCTCCCCAGGCTCTCATTGCAGTCTCGTCCGCGGGGTGGTGTTCGCCGAGATCGAGACTCTCGCCGCGCTCGACGTGCTTGATCAGCTCGCGTTCTAGAGGCGTCAGTGGTTCGGGAGTGTCCGCGGGTGGCATGGTCATGAAGTCGGTAGGCAGGCATACGCGCGTTACTGTCCGGCGAGCGCAGCAGTACCGATGTGGACCGCGAATAGACCGCGAACAGTCGCAGATGGCCGGACAGCCCCGGACACAGCCGGACCAAACAAGTGCGGCCCCTGTCCAGGTTCTATCTGGTCAGGGGTCATTTTATGCAGGTGCTCGCGAGTACCCCAGCGAGATTCGAACTCACACTGGACGGGTTTTGAATCCAGGCAGGAGATGTGCTCTGACCTGCGTATGCGCGGCCTAAGGCAGGAATTCGGGGGTGCATCGGGGGTGGAACAAGAGCAGTCGCGTCCTGAGCGATGCCCCAAAGCTCCGGCCGCGCAAGTGGGCCTTCGGGTCGCTGAGTCGAGGCCTCGCCGGCTAGCCCGAGACTTCCTTCCCCGGGTGCGACCATTTGGGTGAAGGTCCTCAGGCAGCCAGCGCCCCCAACTGGAACCTCGGCCTTGAGGGTATCGAGTGGGAGAAGATGACTGCATGGGCGACGATGCGAGTAAACGCGAGGACGGTGAGCTGCTCGACCCCGCTCATCCGGCGACTCGAGGCACCAGCAGGCTGAGGGAACTGACTCCGAAAGCGATGTGGACGACTGCCGTCGTGATTACGGTGCTCACTACGGCGGCAGTCGTCCTGCTGTGGTGGCCGGCGACCTCGGGACTGAATGGCTCCGCCTTGGTTACCGCCCGGTTCGATGCGCTAAAGATCGGGCTGAGCATCGGGGTCGGCAGCGGCGGAGTTGTCGCTCTCTACCTGACTTGGCGACGGCAGCATGCCACAGAGGTCGATCTGGATACTCGAGAGCGCACACTTGCGCATCAGGAAGCTGTCGCAGCCGACACAAAGCGACACCAGGAGCGCATCGCTGAGGACTCGCGACTGGACGCGACCGAGCGGCGGATCACCGAGCTGTACACCAAAGCGGTTGAGCAGCTCGGCTCTGACAAAGCTCCGGTGCGGCTTGGCGGACTCTATGCTCTCGAACGCCTTGCGCAGGACAACGAAAGCCAACGCCAGACCATCGTCAACGTGCTGTGCGCCTACTTGAGGATGCCGGAGCCGCCAACAATCTCTGATGAAGGTGAGGTGCCCGACCGAAGAACACTGCAGCGTGAATACGCTCAGGAGATAGAAGTACGGGACGCTGCGCAGCGTATTTTAACGAGTCATCTCAAGGTGCAAAACAATGCAACCAACTGGGGTTCGCGAGACCTCGACCTCTCCGGCGCTCACCTCCGGAGTATTGACTTGAGAGATTGCAGTGTCGGGTCGGCAAGGTTTGTAGATGCGAATTTCTCCGGTGAGTCAAATTTCAACGACTCCATCTTCACTAAAGGAGGAGTGTTTTTCGGGGCAAAATTTTCCGGTTCCGCACTATTTAATCGATCGAAATTTAGCGATTTGACAGTGTTCTACTCGGCGAAGTTTGAGTCAACTGCTGCATTTTCCGGGACAGAATTCTCTGATTCGGCCGAGTTTGATCATGCTGAATTCGGGGGCGTAGCGTACTTCGCTGACGCGGATCTGATGGGGGGCGGAAGCTTTACGGGTACGGCGTTTAAAAGCGGGGCTACGTTTCGGGACGCTAAGGTCGGCGATGAATTGGGGCTGGACAGTTCGCTATTCAAGGGAAAGGTTACCTTTTCCGGAGCAAGGTTTTCGGGGCCCGTTTTACTTGAAAAGACTATTTTTACGGGTGACGTGAAATGCAATCAGTGCAGCTTTTCTGATCGGCTATCGGTAACTGATGCGAAGTTTCACTTGGAAGCAAACTTCACTAGTTCTAATTTTGCGAAAATCCCAAATTTCCACCATGCGGAGTTTTCGAGAGATCCAATGTTTGGTGGTGCGAGGTTGAACGGGGTTGAGTTCGACTTTGAGAACGACTGGCGCCGGAATCGGCGAAGCGTCGAATGAGGGCCCATCTGGCGACGATCTGGCCGAGCGCGTACTGCGAAAGTGTATAACGAACTACACGGCACCGCTTGGGACCCTTGCCCACATTGAAGCAACTGTTCGCGGAGTCGATGTCTCTTTGGCGAAACAAAACGTGCTCACTAGGCGACTAAACAGCCATGATGAGTGTTGCGGGGGAGGGAGCAGGCACCTGCGGTCGCAGGCTGAGAGGTTCAGTGTCCGTGCCCTCGTCTCGGCGCAGTTCAAGTAAGTCGAATTCGGGTGGAATATTAGCTGCGTTGAACCTCTGCTTCGCAAGTGATGATTGGCATAAAGTAAATGACTAAATTCTCGGAAGGCTACACTCGGAGTGATCACTATCGCGGGGTTCCCGTGGTGTTGGTTAACGAAGGCCGGAAATTAATAAGTCGGACTATTTCGGATTTCGATGTTTTAATGAGAGAGCTTCATGAGAGAATAGACAAAGAACTCCCGGATAGTGTCTCCGCCAGAATTATGGAGCATGATCGAGCCAACCGATCATAAAGCTCCATGTGTTGAACCGTTCCAAAATTCGATTGTAGCGGCGGTAAACGTCGACCGCTTCAGAGTGCAAGGTCTCATCCGATTCTGGAGTATCTCGATGCGTCATGAATCAACCCAATTTCTTCATTGCTTCGAGGGGGTATGTGCGCCGCCATTGGCGGGTGCCGTCGTGATCTCGGCAATCGAGATGGATCTGGGCGAGTTCAGGACGCCCGACTCTTTGGAGGCCGACCTTGATCGTCCAGGAGTCGCCTTCTTCCGCTGGTCCTAAAGCTAATTTGAGGCGGAAATTCGAGTTATCTTCTCGGCTGACGCCGAGTGTGTTGCCAACTGCTGATGCAGAGACCGAGTTCAGGGGTGGTCCTTTTATCATGGTGATCTCCACGGCAACCTCGCTTGACTGGTCGCCGAACAGTCCTAGAACGCACTGGAACTCGGGGCCGGCCGCCTCGTCGATCTGCTGCCGCTGCACTTCATTCGCGACTTCGGCTGCGGTAGCTGCACGCTCAGCGGCTGCGGCGGCCTGGGAGGACGATGCAGCTTGGCCCTTCGCCGCGTCGGCTGCCCTGTGCGCCGAGGTTCCCTGCCAGATGGCGATGCCCATCGCCAGGAGTGAAATCGCGGCCGAGGCCGTCGCGACGATCGTGGCGCTATCCATGCACGCTCCTTCCCCGGCGTCTTGGCGGCTAAGAGCGTTGGCCGCTGCTAGCCCAGTCGGCTGGCGGCTTGAAGGCGTTTCATGTGCCTCATCGCGAGCTGGGCGGCGCTACACGGTCACGTCGACGCGAGTGGTCCCCAAATGGTCCCCAGAGGTCGTAGCGCCGCTGTCCGCAGCAGGCAGGTGGTCAACGACAAAAAAGCCGCCTGACCTGGGCTTTCACCCAAGCCAAGCGGCTTGTTCGTCCGGTCGGGCTGACAGGATTTGAACCTGCGACCCCTTGACCCCCAGTCAAGTGCGCTACCAAACTGCGCCACAGCCCGGACTCCTCACTCCCCGAAGGAACCCCTCGTGGAGTGCGATGCGACTACTCTAGCGGGTCCCGAAACCGGCCCCGCAACGAGGTCTTCATTAGTCTCTGACCTGCGCAAACCCAGGCGACCGAGGTTCCCCGCGCGAGAGGCAGGACGACACCGCCATGATCAGCCGCCCCGGAGCCGCCAGCCCCGGCAACCCATGGGCACCCCAAAAAATCAGCCCTGGTCCAGCAGAAGGACCAGGGCTGGAGAGCAACCCGCTCAGCGACCGCTGAACCGTGCCTTCCCAGGCCCATCGGCCAGGAACGACTTCACCGCGCCCCGCAGGTCCTCCGTGTTGTACAGATCCGCGGCAATAGCCGTCACGTGCGCGTTCGCCTCTGGCACCCCGCCGTGTTCGAAGTGCGCCAGGATTTGCTTCGTCGCGGCGTGCGCCTGGGTGGGGCCCTCGGCGAGCTGACGCGTGAACTCCCGCGCAGCCTCGTCGAAACCTTCATCCGGGAGAACGCGGTTGACGACGTTCCATCGCTCCAACGTGGCCGCGTCAAAGGGAGAGCCGGTGAACACGAACTCCTTAGCCCGCGCCACCCCGGCCCGAGCGGCGAGGCGCTGCGTGCCGCCCATCGTGGGCGTCAGGCCGACGACCTTCTCCACCAAACCGAACTTCGCCCGCGATGCGGCCAGCAGCAGATCGCACGCCATGGCGACCTCGAAAGCCCAGGTCAGGCAAAGGCCATGCGCGGCGAAAACCGTCGGGAACGGCAGTGCGGCAAGGCGATCCGGCACCGTGAGCAGCTCGTCGAAGAGCACCTTCGCCTCAGCCGGAGAGGACTGCGCATCGAAGAGCGCGACATCGACACCCCCGCTCACGACGCGGCCTTCGGCGCGGATCAGGAGGGCTCGGGCGGGGGTTTCCTCCAGCGAGCTGATCGCGTCCAGAAGCGCGTCCTGCAGCGGCTTCGTGTAGAGGTTGAGCGGCGGTTCGTCGATGGTGAGCACGGCGAGCCCGCCGTCGCGTTCCAGCCTCGTCATGCTTGCTCCTCGTTCGCGGTCAGTTGGTCCCAGTACGCCTGCGCGGCGGGGCGCCATTCCACGTGTTTGCGGTGGAACAGTTCAGCTGCCTTGGCTCCGCTCCAGCTTGCGGGCAGCAGTTCCGCGGGCAGTTGGGGGTCGAGGAACGGGAAACGCCGCCACTCGTGCACCAGTTCGGTTTGCGCGCGCAGGACCGCTTGCGCGCCGGAGGGGGACACGCCGGTGAAGCGGTCGATGAAGTCCTCGTACCGGTCGGTCAGCTCGGACAGGTCCCAGGACCGCGCGACCATGCTTTCCTGGTCGCCGATCGCGCCGTACTCCGCGGTGAACGACATCGCCTGCGCTTCGAGGCCCAGTTCGGCGACGATCTTCTGCGCTTCGGGCTCGCGGCTCGGATCCGGGCTGACCCAGACGCCGGCCACCGGCGAACCGAAGCCGGCCCACGTGAGCCGGGTGCGCAGGCGGTGGCGCAGGTCGCGCTTCGCTTCCGGTACCGAGACGATCAGCATCAGCCAGCGGTTCTCCCAGGCGTGCGTGTCGCGGCCGAAGGCGTATATGCGGTCGGCGCCCTCGGTGAGCAGGCGCCGCCCGGGCGGGGTCAGCGACCAGCGGACGCGGCGGCCGATGCGTTCGGACACCAGCCAGCCCTCGCCCGCGGACCGGGCCAGCGCCTGGCGCGCGGACTTCTCCTCGATGTCGAGCATGCCGAGGGATTCCACCAGCATCGACGTCCACACCGGACGGTCGCGCGGCAGCACGTACTCGCCCAGCACGGTCATCAGCAGCGACCGTGCGCTGGCGTGGCTCACCTCGCGCCGTCTGCTGACGGTCGGCCGGGGAGCCCGCTGCTTCCCCCGGCCGAACGGGACGGGGGCGGGTTCCGCCATCGCTTTTCACCGACCTCACTGCTCTCGTTGGACCCGGCAACCCGCCCAGAGTACCCACTCGGAGTGACGGAGCCGACACGCGGCACGCGGCGCGAGCGGCACCCGTAAACTCGGCTGCGATATGAGCGCCACACTCGTCGCGAAGGACCTGGCCGCGGGCCACGGTGACCGCGTTCTCTTCTCCGGTCTCGATCTCGTCGTCGCCCCTGGCGAGGTGATCGGCCTGGTCGGCGTCAACGGCGCCGGCAAGTCCACCTTGCTGCGCACGCTGGCCGGGCTGGCCCGCCCGGAATCCGGCGAGGTGCGGCTGAATCCGCCGACCGCCACCGTCGGGCACCTCCCGCAGGAGCCGGAGCGGCGCGAGGGCGAGTCGGTGCGCGCTTTCCTCGCGCGACGCACGGGTGTCGCGACAGCGCAAACCGCGCTCGATGCGGCGACTGATGCGCTTACCGCGGGCATCGACGGCGCCGACGACGCATACGGCACCGCGCTGGACCGCTGGCTCGCGCTCGGCGGCGCCGACCTGGACGACCGCGCCGGCGAGGTCGCCGCGGATCTCGGGCTGGCCGTCGACCTCGACCAGCCGATGGTTTCGCTTTCCGGCGGGCAGGCCGCGCGCGCCGGGCTGGCGTCGCTGCTGCTCAGCCGGTACGACATCTTCCTGCTCGACGAGCCGACGAACGACCTCGACCTAGACGGGCTGGCCCGGCTGGAGCGGTTCGTCACCGGGCTGCGCGCGGGCACCGTGCTGGTGAGCCACGACCGCGAGTTCCTGGCCCGCACGGTCGACCGCGTGGTGGAGCTGGATCTGGCGCAGCGCCAGGTGAAGGCGTACGGCGGCGGGTACGAGTCCTATTTGGAGGAACGGGCGGTCGCGCGGCGGCACGCGCGCGAGGACTACGAGGAATACGCCAACACCCGCGCGTCGCTGGAGGCCCGGGCGGGCATGCAGCGCGCGTGGATGGAGAAGGGCGTCAAGAACGCCCGCCGCAAGGCGACCGACAACGACAAGGTCGGCCGCAAGTTCCGCAGCGAGGCCACCGAGAAACAGGCCTCGAAGGCGCGCCAGACGGACCGGATGATCGAGCGGCTCGAGGTCGTCGAAGAACCGCGCAAGGAGTGGGAGCTGCGGATGGAGATCGCGGCCGCTCCGCGCGCGGGCGCGGTGGTCGCGACGCTGCGGGGCGCGGTCGTGCGCCGCGGCGAGTTCACGCTCGGGCCGGTGGACCTGCAGATCGACTGGGCGGACAAGGTCGCCATCACCGGTGCGAACGGCGCGGGCAAGTCCACGCTCCTGGCGGCGTTGCTCGGCCGGGTGCCGCTCGACGAGGGCAACGCCGCGCTCGGGCCGGGCGTCGTGGTGGGCGAGGTCGACCAGGCTCGCCGGCTGTTCCTCGGCGACCTCCCGCTGGCGGACGCGTTCGCGCAGGAGGTCCCGTCGCTCGCCGACGCGGAAGTCCGTACCCTGCTGGCGAAATTCGGGCTCAAGGCCGCGCACGTGCTGCGTCCGGCGGCGACGCTTTCGCCCGGCGAGCGCACCCGCGCGGCGCTGGCGCTGCTGCAGGCGCGCGGGGTGAACCTGCTGGTGCTGGACGAGCCGACCAACCATCTCGACCTGCCCGCGATCGAGCAGTTCGAGTCCGCTTTGGACACCTACCCCGGGACGTTGCTGCTGGTGACGCACGACCGGCGGATGCTGGACGCGGTGTCGGTGACGCGGCGGCTGGAAGTCGACGGGGGCAAGGTTTCCGAGCGTTGACGAGACCTCGTGAGTGCCGGTGGGAACCGGCACTCACGAGCGGTCACGGACGGTCGGTGAGATACCCGCCCATGGTCGTGAAGTACTCCGCAGCCGAAAGCTCCCGGTCGTCGGCCGTCCGGACGCGTTCGATCCGCAACCCCGGCGACTGACCGCGCCGCGCCTCCCGGCCCGCGACGATCACCACGCCCTCGCCTTCGCGGATGAAGATGCGGCCAGGAGTCCCGCCGTAGCGACCGTCCGAAACCGACGCGCGCACGATGCGCAGTTGCTCGCCGCGGTGGTAGGTGAAGGCGTTGGGGTACGGGTCGGATTGGGCGCGAACCAAGCGGTCCAGCTCCTCGGCCGACCACGTCCAGTCGATGAGGCTGTCGCGCGGCGCTCGCTTGTGGAAGAAGCTCGCCTTCGTCCGGTCCTGCGCGATCGGGACGACCGTGCCGGATCCGATCAGGCCCAGCGCCTCCGTCACGAGCGGTTCGATGAGGTCGACGGTGCGGTGGAACAGATCCGTGGCGGTGTCGCGCGGGCCGACCGGAACGGCGCGCTGGGCCACGATGTCGCCCGCGTCAAGTTCGTCGTTCATCATGTGCGCGGTGACGCCCACCTCCGGCTCGCCGTTGATCAGCGCCCAGATGATGGGGGAGAAGCCGGCGTAGGCGGGCAGCAGCGAATCGTGCACGTTGAGCGTGCCGTTGCGCGGCAAGGCGAAGATCTCCGGCGGCAGCCACGTGCGCCAGTTGTTCGCGACGATCAGGTCCAGGTCCGCGGCCTGCAGCTCGTCGAGAAGTTCGGCGTCGTCCGGGCGGGTGCGCAGCAGGGTGCGGATTCCGTGCTGCTCGGCCAGTCCGGCGACCGAATCGCTCCAGATCCGTTCGTAGGCGTGGTCGCTCGGCGGGTGGGTGACCACCAGCCGCACGTCCTGGCCTGCGTCGAGGAGGGCCTTGAGGGTGCGGTGTCCCCAGGTCTGGTAGCCGAACATGGCCACGCGCATCGGCGGTGCACCTTTCGTGGTCGGGACGAACATCACCCAGACAGTACTAGTTGAGGCTTACCTAAGTTAGGTTAGGGTTTCTTGAGCATTGGTCAGTCGGGAACGGTGATGCGGCAGTGCCGCGCTAGGGGACTTTCATGTCACGAGCAGGGGCCGAGGACAGCCAGGTGCCGGTGTACGACGTGGTCGGAGTCGGGTTCGGGCCGTCCAACCTCGCGCTCGCGATCGCCCTCGCCGAGCACAACGCGGGCTCGGGGGAGACGGTCACGGCGCACTTCCTGGAGCGCCAGCCCCGGTTCGGCTGGCATCGCGGGATGCTGATCGACACCGCGACGATGCAGGTGTCGTTCCTCAAGGACCTCGTGACGATGCGGAATCCGGCCAGCGCGTTCACGTTCCTGAACTACCTGCACGAGAAGGGACGGCTGGTCGATTTCATCAACCACAAGACCCTGTTCCCGCTGCGCGTCGAGTTCCACGACTACTTCGAGTGGGCTGCGGCGAAGGTCGACGACCTGGTGTCCTACGGCAGCGAGGTCGTCTCGGTCGAACCGGTGCGCGACGGCGACGAGATCGCGTTCTTCGACGTGCGCGCCGAGGCGGACGGCGAAATCACCGAGCTCCGGGCGCGGAATCTGGTGCTGGGAACCGGATTGCGGGCGAAACTGCCCGACGGCGTCGTTGCCGGGGAACGGATCTGGCACAACAGCGAACTGCTGCACCGCGTCGAGTCGTTGCGCGGCACGGACGCGCGCCGGTTCGTGGTGATCGGCGCCGGGCAGAGCGCGGCCGAGGTCGCCGCCTTGCTGCACGACGAATTCCCTCGTGCCGAGGTGTGCGCGGTGTTCGCCCGTTACGGCTACAGCCCCGCCGACGACAGTGCGTTCGCCAACCGGATTTTCGACCCCGAGGCGGTCGATTCCTTCTACGCGGCAAGCGAACCGGTCAAGGAACGCTTGATGGGCTACCACGGCGCGACGAACTACTCCGCGGTCGACCTGGACCTCATCGACGAGCTGTACCGGCGGCGGTACCAGGAAAAGGTGCTCGGCGTGGAACGGTTGCGGCTGTTCAACATCTCGCGGCCGGTCGAGGTCGCCGACCAGGGCACGCACGTGCGCGCGACGGTCGAATCGCTGGCGACCGGCGAGCGTTCGGTGCTGGACGCCGACGCCGTCATCTACGCGACCGGCTATCTGCCCGCGGATCCGACGTCGCTGCTCGGCGGGCTGGCCGGGCAATGCCTCAGGGACGACGAGGGACGGTTGAAAGTCGAGCGGGACTACCGGATCACCACTGATCCCGTTGTGCGCGGCGGTCTCTATCTGCAAGGCGGCACCGAGCACACGCATGGCATCACGTCGTCGCTGCTGTCGAACACGGCTGTGCGGGTGGGCGAGATTCTGCAGTCCATTGTGGACCGGCGGGCGGCCGGGGCTGACCCGGTCGAGTACGCGGTGAGCGGGATTCGCTGAGCGAGCTGGGAGAGGACTGAGTTATGACGAATCCGTTCGAAAACCCCGACGGCGTTTACCGGGTTCTCGTGAACGACGAGGGCCAGCACAGCTTGTGGCCGGACTTCGCGACCGTGCCGGACGGTTGGCGGACCACGTTCGGTCCGGACGCGCGGCAAGCCTGTCTGGACCACATCGAGCAGAACTGGACTGACCTGCGTCCGCTGTCACTGATCAGGTCGGAAGAATCCTGAAGCCCGGGCGGGGAATCCGGTGCGAATCCCGGGTTCCCCGTCCGGTTAGCTGGGCTTTGCCTGCCGGATCAGGCGTTGGTGCGGTCCGGCAGGAGTTGAGCCGCGAGCGAGTGCGCGGTGGCGGTGAGCGTGGCCGTGTCGAGCCCGGTCCGGCTCATGAACACGAGCCCTTGTTGTGCGGCGAGAAGGGCTCGCGCCAGTGCGATCGGATCCGCTTCGGCTGGCAGGTCGCCCTCGCGCTGGGCGCGCGCGACGCAGTCGCCGATCAGCGCCGTGGACGTTTCGTAAGTGCGGTGGGCGTGGGCGAGGACTTCCGGATCCGCGTTGCCTAGTTCGCACGTGCTGTTGGCCATGAGGCACCCGCGCCGTGTGCCGGGGTCGTCAATCGGCGCCTCGATGAGCAGGCGCAGTGCGTCCAGGGCTCGCGGCGGCTCGGAGAGGGCTTTCCGGAGCGCGTCGTGGCTTTCGTCGGTGTAGCTGCGCAGCGCGCGGAGGAAGAGCTGCCGCTTGTCACCGAACGCCGCGTACAGGCTGCCTTTGCCTAATCCGCTGACCCGCATCAGGTCTTCCAGCGAGGTCGCGGCGTAACCGGCGTCCCAGAACTGATCGCGGACGGCGTTGAGCACCTGTTTCTCGTCGAATGTGCGCGGACGTGCCATGCGGACCAGGATAAAGGTTCTTGACCGCGCGGTCCACCATCCTTATGGTGGACCGCACGGTCAAGAACTCCGCGGCACGTCGCGGCTTAGGGGAAAGCGGGAAGCACGTGGGAAAGCTGGACAACAAGGTGGCGATCGTGACCGGCGGGTCGCGGGGGATCGGGGCGGCCTCGGCGCTTGCCCTTGCCGACGAAGGAGCCGACGTCGCGATCAGCTATTCGTCCTCGGCGGATCGGGCCGGGGCCGTGGTCGCAGAACTTGAGGCGAAGGGGGTGCGCGCGGCGGCATTCCGGGCCGACCAGGCGGACGCGGCGCAGGCGGCGGGCTTGATCGGGCGGGTGGTCGAGCGGTTCGGGAAGCTGGACATCCTGGTCAACAACGCGGCCGCGGGCGGCGGTGATCTCGTCGGCAGCGAGTCAGCCGACCAGGTCGCTGTCGAGCGGCAGCTTGCCGTCAACTACACCAGCGTGGTGGCCGGGATCCAGGCGGCAGTGCCGTTGCTGCCTGAGGGCGGGCGGATCGTCAGCATCAGCTCGGGAGTGGCCGCTCGGGCGGGTTTCCAGGGGATGGCGTACTACACGGGCACGAAGTCGGCTCTCGAAGGCTTCAGCCGGGGCGCGGCCCGCGATCTCGCGCAGCGGGGCATCACGGTCAACGTCGTCCAGCCTGGATTCGTTGACACCGAAGGGAATCCCGCGGACGGTCCGGCAGCGTCCATGTTCCTTTCGACCACAGCGATGGGGCGGTACGGCAGGCCGGAGGAGATCGCCGCGGGCGTCGTTTTCCTTGCCAGCCCGCAGGCCTCCTACGTCACCGGTGCGGTGCTGAGGATCGACGGCGGATACGCCGCATAACCGGATCACTCCGTCCTGCGGAGGCCGGACCAGGCAGTCCAGAGCGTGGCGTACCGTCCGCCCGCGGCGACCAGTTCGTCGTGCGTCCCGGATTCGACCACCGCACCGGCGTCCAGGACGACAATGCGGTCCGAAGCCGCTGCCTGGGTCAGGCGGTGCGCCACGATCAAGCCGGTGCGACCTTCGAGCGCGGCGGCTGCGGCGGCTTCCAGCGTTTTCGCCCCCGCGCTGCCTGCTTCGGCCGTTGCTTCGTCGAGGATCGCCACCGGCGGGTCGGCGAGCACCAGGCGGACCAGCGCGAGTTGCTGAGCCTGCGTGACGGTCAGCCGGTGCCCGCCCTCGCCGACGACCGTCGCGAGCCGGTCCGGCAACGCTTCGACCCACTCGGCCGCGCCGACTTTCGCAAGTGCCCTTTGGAGATCGTCGTCGCTGGCCCCGGGAGCGGCGAGGCGGAGATCATCTGCCAGTGGGCCGCTGAAGACGTGCACCTCCTGGCTGATCAACGCCACCGCGCGACGGGTGGCGGCCGGGCCGAGCTGGTCGAGCGGAACACCGCCGATCGACACCGCACCCTTGCTGGCCTGGTGGATTCCGGCGATCAGTTTCGCCAGCGTCGTCTTCCCGGCCCCGCTTGCCCCGACCAACGCGACTCGCTCACCTGGGGCGACTTCCAGATCGACGTCCCGAAGCACCGGATGGTCGTCCACATAGGAGTGTCCGATGCCGACGGCCTTCACCGACGCGTCGACCGGACGGCTCACCCGGGTCGGTTGGGCGGGCGCGGGGAGATCCGCCACGCCGATGAGCCGGGACAGGCTCGCGGTCGCCGCCTGCGCGTCGTCTACCAGCGCGAGCGCGGTGTTGATCGGCCCGAAGAGGCTGTGGAAGTACAGTGCGGCCGCCGTCGCGACACCGACGGTCGCGAGATTCGCGCCCACCAAAAGAAAACCGGCGGCAAGTACGGCTGACAGCCCGACGAACTCGGCGAGATTCAGGCGTCCGTAGAAGCGGGTCGCGAGCCGAACTCCTCGCAAGGCCAGCTTCACCGCGCCGTTGGACCGTTCGCGGACCCGATCGACGTGCGCGTCCGCGAGACGGAATGCGCGGACCGTTTTGGCGCCGCCGATGGTGTCGAGAAGCTGTTGCTGCTGCGCGCCGACGGCGGCGCGCTGGGCGGCATACAGCGGGGTCGCGCGGCGGACGTACCAGCGGACGGTGTGCAGCTGGATCGGGACCGCCAGCAGGGCCGCGGCGAGGAAACGCCAGTCGAGGATCGCCATCGCGACCAGGGTGAGCACGATCGTCAGCACTGAGCGGGCGAGCGCGGGCAGCGCTTGCCGGACGGCTTCGGCGACGACCGAGACGTCGTTGGTGACGCGGGTGGTCAGGTCGCCGGAACCGGCCTTCTCGACCTGCTCCAGCGGCAGGCCGAGCGCGCGGTCGATGAACCGTTCGCGCAGGTCGGCGAGCATGGTTTCGCCGAGCCGGGCGAGCATCGAGACGCCGATGGCGGTGGCGATCGCGGACGTCACGGCGACCAGAACCAGCCCGGCGACCGGGTACCCGAGCGCGGACGCGGGCTGCCGGGTAGCGACCAGGTCGACGACCCGGCCGAGCAGGGGAGCGGCGAGCAGGCCGATCGCGGTCGCGCCGACCACGAAGGCGAAGGACCCGGCGGCGCGGCCTTTCGCCTGGCGCAGCAAGTCGAGCAGGACGGCCCGGATGCGCGGCCCGGCGGCGACGGGCAGAAGTTCGCGTTCGTTCACGACAGCACCGCCGCTCGGTAAGCCGCCTCGGCGCGGACCAGTTCGGCGTGGCTGCCTTCCGCGACGACCTGGCCGTCTTCGATCAGCACGACCCGGTCGGTCGCGGCGAGCAGGGCCGGGCTGGTGGTGACCACGATCGTCGTCCGGTTCCGGCGCAGTTTCGCCACTCCGGTGGCGATGCGGGCTTCGGTGACGGTGTCGACGGCAGTGGTCGGATCGTGCAGCACCAGGACTGTCGCTTCCGTGGCGAGGGCGCGCGCGAGGGCGACGCGTTGTCGTTGCCCGCCGGACAGCGATCGCCCGCGTTCGGTGACCGTCGTGGCGGTGCCGGACGGGAGAGTCGCGGCAACTTCGTCGGCGGCTGAGGCGGTGAGCACTCCGTCGGGGATGGCGGGCATTCCGCCGCGGACGTTGTCTTCCATGGTGCCCTCGAACAGATCGGTGTCGTGCGCGGCGACGAGGACGACGTCGCGGACTCGTTCTGGGTCCACAGTGGACAGGTTGATGTCGTCGATGTGGACGGCTCCGCTGCTGGGGTCGGCGAACCGGCCCAGGCAGTCAAGGAGATCCGTGGCCGTGGCGGGGTCGGTGGTGACGACGCCGAGCAGCTCGCCGGGCGGGACGGTGAGGTCGAGTTCGCGGAGTTTTCCGTGCGATACCACGGAAAACATTACGCTGCCGCTCGCTGGGACGGGCAGCTCGCCGGTTCCGTCCGGGACAGCCGGGGGAGCGCTGAGCACGGCGGCGACTCGCCCGGCGGAGGCGCGGCCCTGGGCGAGCTGGCCGTTGACCCAGGCGAAGATGGTGAACGGTGTCTGGAGGAACTGGGCCAGTCCGACCGCGGCGACCAGATCGCCGACGGAAATCTCGCCATTCGCGGCGAGCGAGCCGCCGACGAGTGCGACGATCGCGATGAAGATCCCGGTGAGGGCGAGCAGTGCGCCGTTGTGCCAAGCCTGCGCGCGGGCGGCGCGGATGGTCGCCTGCAGCGAATCTTGGCTGGTGCGGCGATAGCGTGCTGTTGCCGCCGGTTCCGCGCCGATGCCCTTCAGGACGCGCAGCCCGCTGACGAGATCGGCGGCGACGCCCGAGGCGTGCGCGGCGCGTTCCTGCTCCAGTTCGCTGCGTTTCTCGAGCGGTTTGCCGATGAGGTGGGCGAGGAAGAGCAGGGGCGGCGTGCCGAGGAGGACGAGCAGCCCGAGCGGCACGGACATCCGGAGGAGCACGACCGCGCTCACGACCAGCCCCACGAGTGCTGCGATGCCGAACGGAAGCACCGCGTTGATCATCCCGACTCGGCGGGCGTCCGAAGTCCCGACGCTCGCCAATTCCCCGGCGAGCGAGCCGCTTTCCGCTCCGCCGCGAGGATGCAGGACCCGACGGCTGACCGCGAGCCGGATCTCGTGCGCGGCCCGCTCGGACGCCCGCTCGGCGGCTCGTGCGCCGAAACGGTAGCTGGACGAGAGCACGAGGAAGACGACGGCGAGTACGGCGAGCCAGCCGAGGAGGGTGAGGGCGGAACTGTCGCCTACGGCTCGGTCGAGTACGACGCCGACCACTACTGGGACGAGCGCTTCGCCGCCTTGGTGACCTGCGGCGAGGATGGAGGCGGAGAGGACGGATTTCCGTTGGCCGGTGACGGCGCTGCGGAGGACTTGGCGGCTGGTGGTGGGTGGGGTGGTGGTCACCGGTGCCTCCGCGTGGGGTGGGCGGGTTTGGGGCGGCTGGTGATGGTGCCGCGGAGAACTTCGCGGCCGGTGGTCGATGGGGTCGTGGTCACCGGCGTCTCCGCGTGAGGTGAGTAAAGGTTGGGCCGATGGCAGCGCTGTGCCGGAGGCGTCGGCGAGTTGTGGGCGGGGTGGTGGTCACCGGTGCCTCTCGGTGGGGCGAGAGGAGGTCGGGCGGATGGCTGCGTGGGCGGGGTTTCGGTTGGCTGGCGGCAGCGCCGCGCCGGAGGCCTCGGCCAGTCGTGGGCGGGATGGTGGTCACCGGTGCCTCCGCGCGGGTGGGTGCCGTTGCCTGGCGGTCGTGCTGGGCAGCGGGTGCTCTCCAGCCGTGGGCTCGGTTGCCGGGACGAGCGCTTCGCCGGTTCTGGTGGCCTGCGGCGCGGATGAGTCTCCATCGGCCGGTGCGGCGTTGCGGAGAACATCGCGGCTGGTGAGGGGTGCGGTGGTCGCCAGGGCCTCCGCGTCGGGTTGGCGGAGGTCGGGATGCCGGCGGCGAGGCTCGCGCCAGGCTGCGCGTTGTCTCCAGCCGGCTGTGCGGGCGTGGTCACCGACCCCTCCGTTCGTGCGGGCGGGGCTGGTTCGTTCGCCGATTGCTCCCGTTTGTCCCGCCAGCTGCGAAGGCTAGCCTAACCTTCGCAGTGCGGGTAGGCGGGAGCTGGGGCTACCGGTGGGCGTCGCGGCTGGCGGGCTCGGTTTCCGGGGGCTGGTCTTCGGCTGAGACGGCTGGTTCGGGTTCGCCGAATCGGGCCAGCGCCAGGGCGGCGGCGACGGCGAGGACGAAACCGATCAGCGCGACGACGGCGAAGCCGGGGCGGGTGCGGTCGCCGAGCAGCACGACGCCGATCAGCGACGGCATGACTGTTTCGCCGAGCACCATCATGGCGGTGGCCGTTGTGACACTGCCGCGTTGCAAGGCGGTGGCGAAGAACAGCATCGCCAGAGCGCCTGCGACGGCGACGACGTACAAGGCAGGGTCGCGCAGCAGGTCCAGAGGTGCGAGGCTGGGGATCACCCGTCCGGCGACCGCGACCAGGCCGAAGCACAGGCCAGCGACCAGGCCTAGTCCGGCGGTGCGGACGCGGTCGCTGGCGCGGCCGACTAGGAGTCCGGCGATTCCCAGTGCGACGGCGGCACCGGCCAGCGTCAGGCGGAAGGCCAGGCCGACCTCAGTTGAGCCCTCGCTTTCTGCTGACGAACCGAGCAACGCGAGTCCGGCGCACACGACGCCTACGGCGGTCCATTCCCGGGCACCGAGCCGGACGCCGAAGACCCGCACGGCGACGGCTGTTACCGCGAGGCTTGCGGCTTGGGTTGCCTGCACCAGGAAGAGCGGCAGGACGTGCAGGGCGGCGATCTGCGCGACGAAGCCGACGCCGTCTAGCAGCAGGCCGACAACGAACTTCCACTGTCGCAGCACGCGCAGGAGGAGGCGCGGGTCGACGCCGGAACCGCCCTCGTCGGGGGCGGCCTTCGCGGCCACTGCTTGCATGACCGAAGCGACGCCGTAGGCCACTGCGGACAGCAGCGCGCACAGAAATCCCCACACCATGACGCCGAGGGTATTCCTGCCCGGCGACGGTAGGGTCGGGGCCATGGCGGAGGGAGAACGCGTCTGGCCGGATCCGCTCGACGGCGACGAGATGACCGTGCAGACGCGGTTCCTCGACTTCCTCCGGGCGACCGCGGTGCAGAAGGTCACCGGGCTGACCCGGGAACAGGCGGTCGCGACTCCGTTGCCCAGTTCGCCGCGGACCAGCGCGCTGGGCGTGCTCAAGCATCTGACCGCGGTCGAGCGGTGGTGGCTCGTGATCGAGGCGGGCGGGGCCGACGAGCCGTCGTTGTGGCCGGGGTCGCCGGATCCGAGCTGGGACCTGACGCCTCAAGACGACGTCGCCGGGGTGGTCGCGGCCTATCGTGCCGAGCGGGAACTGGCGGCGGCGGCGCTGGCCGGGCTGACACCGGAGGACCGGACGCGGCGGTCCGGGGAGTTCACTGTCCGCTGGGTGCTGGCGCACGTGGTGCAGGAGACCGCGCGGCACGTCGGGCACCTCGACGCGCTGCGGGAGCTCGCCGACGGCTCCGTGGGCGAGTGAGCGGCGACCGTTAGGCTGCGGGGCATGGCAGACCAGCTCTACTTCCGCCAACTGCTCGCCGGCCGCGATTTCGCCGTCGGGGATCCCGTCGCGACCCAGATGGTGAATTTCGCTTACCTGATCGGGGACCGCGAATCGGGCGAGGCGGTGCTGGTCGACCCGGCGTACGCGGTGGGCGACCTGGTCGAGACGCTGGAGTCCGACGGGATGCGGCTGACCGGAGTGCTCGCGACGCACCACCACCCCGACCACGTCGGCGGCGACATGATGGGCTTCTCGCTGCCGGGCATCGCGGAACTGCTCGCGCTGCGGCCGGTGCCGATCCACGTCAACGCGCAGGAAAGCGAATGGGTGCGCCGGGTGACCGGCGTGTCGGACACCGATCTGCGCGCCCACGAGCACGACGACGTCGTGACGGTCGGCTCGATCGACATCCGGCTGCTCCACACGCCGGGGCACACGCCGGGAAGCCAGTGCTTCCTGGTCGGCGACCGGCTGGTTTCCGGGGACACGCTGTTCCTGGAGGGCTGCGGCCGGACCGACTTCCCGGGCGGCGACGCGGACGCGATTTTCCGCAGCCTGCAATGGCTGGCGACGCTTCCGGGCGATCCGGTCGTGTATCCAGGACACCAGTATTCGCCGGAGTCTTCGGCGTCGCTGTCGCGGGTGAAGGGGACGAACTTCGTCTTCCGGCCCCGGTCGCTGGAGGAATGGCGGCTGATGTTCGGCGGCTGAGCCGGATCTCGGTTCAAGCTGCCGAAAGCGCGGCTCGGCGCGCAGTGCCGGAGGCTGGCGGCGGAATCGGCTCGTTGGCCGGGAGGTCGCCGCAGCGAGGGCGTCGCAGGTTGGCTGCGGGGCGGCGCGGTTGCGCCTATGGGGTGTGCAGTGCGGAGTCGGGGCGAAGAACGCTTGCTGTGCCGTGGAAATAGCCATAGTGATCTTGTACCGCACAGCACCGACAATTTTCGCGACGGCTCCAGACATCCGGTGGTTTGTCAGGGTAGCCGCCGCGATGACCGGCCGGATCTCGGACTGAACGCATCGGATGTGCGGAGCTGACTGGGAAACCCCTGAGCAAGCACCAGCACGGCTCGTCCCATGTTCGGCACCAGCCCGGGAAACCCGTCCCGCATCCCGGGCATCCGCGTACCGGCCGGGTGAACAAACCCCGTACACCGGCGCGCGGGTTCCAGTGCGTGAGAGCCGGAAAGCACGACATTGACTTCACCCGTCCGGGGATCGAAGCTCGGGGGCATGAAGCGCGGCGTCCTCCTCGTGTGCCGCCTGCACGTCGACCTCCGGCAGCAGGCGAGCGCGGTCTGTCTGTCCCGCCGCTGAATCCCTTTCCCTGAACCGAAAACCCCCACCCGGGAGAAATCCGTGTCGATTTCCACCACGGGCGTGCTGCCGCGCGCCGAAACGGCCGCGCCGAAGCGTGCGCCGCGGCGGCGGTTGCCGTCGCTGCGGCGCTGGATCAGCCCGGTCGCGCTGGTCGCGGCGTGGCAGATCGCCAGCTCGACCGGCGCGTTGCCGCCCGACAAACTCAGTTCTCCCCTGACTGTCCTGCAAGCCGGCGTCGACGTCGCCCGCAGCGGCGAACTCGGCAGTGCCTTCGTTGTTTCGCTGGGCCGCGTCGGCGCGGGGTTCGCGCTCGGGGCGCTGGCCGGGCTCCTGCTCGGCGCCGTCGCGGGGCTGTCCCGGTGGGGCGAGGCGCTGGTCGATCCGCCGGTGCAGATGTTGCGCACCTTGCCGTTCCTCGGGTTGATCCCGCTGTTCATCCTGTGGTTCGGGATCGGCGAGGAGACCAAAATCGTCCTGGTCGCCCTCGGCGTGGCGTTCCCGTTGTATCTGAATGTCCACTCGGGAATCCGCACCGCCGACCCGCAGCTCGTGGAAGCCGCGCGGGCGCTGGGGTTCACGCGCGGCGAACGGCTGTGGCACGTCGTTCTGCCGGGTGCGCTGCCGCAGGCGCTGGTCGGGCTGCGGCAGTCGCTCGGGGTCGCGTGGCTGGCGCTGATCGTCGGCGAAACGGTGAACGCGGACGCCGGGATCGGTTACCTCATCAACAATGCCCGCGAATTCCTGCGCACCGACGTCGTGGTGGTCGGGCTCGTGGTCTACGCCGTGCTGGGGCTCGTCACCGACGCGCTCGTCCGGCTGCTCGAAAGGAGGGCCCTGCGATGGCGAGCCCGGTAGTCGAGGTCCGTGACCTCGCGAAGAAATTCGGGGACCGGACTGTCCTCAACAGACTCAACCTGGACATCGGCCGCGGCGAGTTCGTCGCGCTGCTCGGACGAAGCGGGTCCGGGAAGTCGACGCTGCTGAAGGTGCTGGCCGGGCTGGATCAGGAGATCGAGGGCACCGCCAGCATTGACGGGACGGTTTCGGTCGCCTTCCAGCAGCCGCGGCTGCTGCCCTGGCGCAAGGTCTGGCGCAACATCGTGCTCGGGCTGCATCAGGACAACGGCCGCGCTGTCGCGGAGAAAGCGCTAGCAGAAGTGCGGCTCGCGGAGCACGCCGACAAGTGGCCGCTCACGCTCTCCGGCGGTGAGGCGCAACGGGTTTCGCTCGCCCGGGCATTGGTCCGCGAGCCGGATCTGCTGCTCCTGGACGAACCGTTCGGCGCGCTTGACGCGTTGACCCGGCTGGCGATGCACCGGCTTGTCGAGGATCTGTGGCGCACGCATAAACCCGCAGTACTGCTGGTGACGCATGACGTCGACGAGGCGCTCGTACTCGCCGACCGGATCCTCGTCCTCGGCGAAGGCCACATCGTCGCCGAACACGTTCTCGGCCAGCCGCGTCCGCGGAAGGCCGCCGACCATGCCGAGGTGCGCAGCCGCGTACTGGCCGATCTGGGAGTGACCGAAGGTGCACCTGCGTAACGTCCTGGCCGCGGCGCTTCTGCTGACCGGGCTCGCCGCCTGCTCGTCGTCCGCTTCGGACGGTCGCGCGCCGGTGCCCGCCGCGGTGTCGCCCGCCGAGCTGAAGAAGGTCACGCTTCGCGTCGGCGACCAGAAAGGCGGGGTGAAATCCCTGCTCACGGCGGCGAATCAGCTGAGCGGAACGCCGTATCGGATCGAATGGTCGACCTTCACCTCCGGGCCGCCGTTGCTGGAGGCGGCGTCGGCGGGCGCGATCGACGTCGGCCGGGTCGGCAATACGCCGCCGATTTTCGCGGCGGCGTCGAAGGCGAAGATCTCCGTGGTGAGCGTCGCGAAGAGCAATGTGGAGCGGGAAACCATTCTGGTGCCGCCGGATTCGCCGCTGACCGATGTCGCGTCTTTGCGGGGCAAGACGGTCGGTGTGGCGAAGGGGAGTTCGGCGCACGGCCAGCTGCTGAATACGCTGAAGAAGGCTGGTCTGTCCACAAAGGACATCAAGCTCTCGTTCCTGCAGCCGTCCGAGGCGTTCGCCGCGTTCACTCAGCACCAGATCGACGCGTGGGCGATCTGGGACCCGTACACCGCGCAGGCCCAGCTCGAGGCGCACGCCCGGGTGCTCGCGGACGGTCGCGGCGCGTCCAACGGGCTCGCCTTCGAGACCGCCAGCACGACCGCGCTCGCCGATCCGGGCAAGAACTCGGCGATCAAGGATTTCGTGCAGCGCGTGGTGAAAGCCCAGCTGTGGGCCAATTCGCATCCGGACGAGTGGGCACGCGCGTGGGCGGCGGAGACCGGGCTGAAGCCGGAGGTGGCGAAGAAGGCCGTTTCCGCCGGGCGGGACCGGCCGATCCCGCTGGACGATTCCGTCGTCGCGTCGGAGCAGCAGCTTTCCGACGCGTTCACCAACGAGGGCACGCTGCCCGGGAAGGTCGACTTCGCGGCGTTCGTCGACCGCCGTTACGGGCCCGACATCGAGGCCGCGAGGAGGAACGGATGAGCGTCAAACTGCACTGGTTCCTGCCGACCACCGGGGACGGCCGGACGATCGTGGAACGCTTCCACGCCAACAAATCCCAGGGCCCGAGCGCGCAGCGGCCGGCGGATCTGGACTACCTCGCGCAGGTCGCCCGCGCGGCCGAGCGGCTCGGGTTCGAGGGCGTGCTGACGCCGACCGGGACCTGGTGCGAGGACGCCTGGCTGACCACCGCCGCGCTGATCCGCGAGACGAAGCGGCTCAAGTTCCTGGTCGCGTTCCGCCCGGGCGTCATCTCGCCGACGCTCGCCGCGCAGATGGCGGGCACGTTCCAGCGGCTGTCCGGCGGCCGGGTCCTGCTGAACATCGTGACCGGCGGCGACGCGATCGAACAACGCCGCTTCGGCGATTGGCACGACCACGACGCCCGCTACGCCCGGACTGACGAGTTCTTGTCGATCGTGCGCGGCGTGTGGTCTGGGAAGCCGTTCGATTTCGCTGGCGACCATCTGCGGGTCGAAGGGGCCACGACGCTTGCGGCACCGGATCCGGTGCCGCCGCTGTACTTCGGCGGGTCCTCGGCGGCGGCGCTC
The DNA here is from genome assembly GCF_053587275.1 of Amycolatopsis sp. NPDC003676. Taxonomy (NCBI): domain Bacteria; kingdom Bacillati; phylum Actinomycetota; class Actinomycetes; order Pseudonocardiales; family Pseudonocardiaceae; genus Amycolatopsis; species Amycolatopsis sp. NPDC003676. The sequence continues at coordinate 11,059 of NZ_JBSFNS010000020.1, read as the reverse complement.
CCGGTCGCCGCGCGGCACGCCGATGTGTATCTGACCTGGGGCGAGCCGCCCGCGCAGGTCGCGGAGAAGATCGGCAAGGTACGGGAACTGGCGGAGGAGGCCGGTCGCACGGTGCGGTTCGGAGTTCGCCTGCACACGATCGCGCGCGACACCTCGGCGGAGGCTTGGGCGGAGGCGCAGAAGCTGCTCGACGCGCTGAATCCGGAGCAGATCGCGAAGGCGCAGTCGCAGCTGGCGGCGAGCGAGTCGGTGGGGCAGCGGCGGATGGTGGCGTTGCACGGCGGCAAGGCTGGGACGACGGCGCGGGATCTGGAGATCCATCCGCATTTGTGGGCCGGGATCGGACTGGTCCGCGGCGGGGCGGGGACGGCGCTCGTGGGCAGTTACGAGGAGATCGCGGATCTGATCGAGGAGTACCACGACGCCGGGGTGTCGGAGTTCGTGCTGTCCGGGTATCCGCATTTGGAGGAGGCGTACTGGTTCGGCGAGGGGGTGCGGCCTGAGCTGGGGCGGCGTGGGTTGCTCGATGAGGTGCCGGTGTTGCGGGCGGTGCCGCGGGAGCAGGCGGTGGCTGCGCAGTAGGGATGGTCGTGAGAACCGGCACCGCCGCTCACCAGCCCTCGCACTGACCGATGCGACGGCGTTGGCGGTGCGGCGAGGTGAGTGCCGTGCGCGCCCAAGGCGGTGCGGGCCGGGGCGAACATGCGAGTCCCGGTGTTGGCGCGGGGCGGCGGAATGCTGGAGCTGGGTGTTGGCGTTGCCGGTGAGATCCGGCACCGTCACTCACGAGAGCAGGTGGGGCACCTCGCTCCGGCGGCGCAGTGCGAGGTGCATCATGGCTCGGCCGCCGAGCTCCAGGTCGTCATCGAGCGCCTTCAACGCCGACTCGCCGCCAGCGCGGAGCTGGCCGACGAGATGCCGGTGGGTTGTCGCCAGGTGCTCGGCGGAGGACTCGGCGCGGATGGTCGCGAGCATGCAGTTCAGCTCATTCGCGCAGGCCCGGTGCGCGGCGACTACGCGAGGATTCCCGCTGGCGGCCACGATTTCCGCGTGCACCGCGCTGTGCGCCTCGATCACGTGCCGCCACGGGGTTTCGGCGGTCATCGCTTCGAGGTGCCGCACGGCCTCGTCGACGGCGTCGAAGTTCGCGCCTTGGAGAAGCGCGAGGCGCAGCGCGCCCAGTTCCAGGATCGACCGGTACGAGCACATCGCGTCGATGCGTTCGGCGGTCACCGCGGGCACGACGATTCCCTTGTTGCGCTGGTGTTCGAGAAGCCCTTCGGACACCAGCGTCTGCAGCCCGGACCGCACCGAATGCCGCCCGGCGCCGAACCTCGCGCTCAGCGATTCCTCGGTGAGCCGCGTCCCGGGTTCGAGGACGCCGTCCAGGAGATCGTCGCGGAGGGCTTGCGCGATGCCGCCTGGCGTACTGACCGCCTGATCGCGCACGTCGCTACTCGTTTCAGCAGAACTTCCCACAGCCGCTGCCGATCTTAGCCGAGCCCACCGTCAAATCCGGGCGGGCAGCCGCAGGGAGGCGTGTTCCGCGCTGATTTCGTCGGTGCGCACGACGCCGAGCAGCCGCAACGTCCGCGTGTATTCGGCGCGGAGGATCTCGATCGCGCGGTCGACGCCCTGTTCCCCGGCCGCCATCAGGCCGTACAGGTAGGCCCGGCCGACCATCGCCGCCGACGCGCCCAGTGCGCGCGCGGCGACCAGGTCGGCGCCGGTCCGGACGCCGGTGTCCAGGATGATCTCGCAGTCGTCGCCCACCGCATCGACGACGCGGGGCAGCAGTTCCAGCGGGGTCGGCGCGCGGTCGAGCTGGCGGCCGCCGTGGTTCGAGAGCACGAGGGCGTCGACGCCGGAACCGGCCATCTCCTTGGCGTCGGCCACGCTCTGGATACCCTTGACGACCAGCTTTCCCGGCCACAGTTCGCGCAGCCACCGCAGGTCTTCGACAGTCAGGGACGGGTCGAACATCGTGCCGATCAGTTCCTCGACCGTGCCGTCGAAGTTGCTGAGCGCGGCGAACTGCAGCGGTTCGGTGGTCAGCAGGTTCATCCACCAGGACGGCCGCACGGCGATCCCGGCGAGCGTGCGGACGGTCAGCGTGGGCGGGATGGTCAGTCCATTGCGGACGTCGCGCATCCGCGCCCCGCCGATCGGGGTGTCGACGGTCAGGACGAGCGCTTCGTACCCGGCCCGCGCCGCGCGGTCGATCAGAGCTTCGCTCGCGGCGCGGTCTTTCCAGAGGTAGAGCTGGAACCACTGCCGCGCGGACGGCGCACACGCGCGGACGTCTTCGAGATCGGTGGTGCCCATCGTCGAGAGCACGTACGGGATTCCGGCGCGAGCGGCCGCGCGGGCGACGGCGATCTCGCCCTCGTGGTGCATCATGCGCGTGAAACCGGTGGGCGCGAGCACGAGCGGCAGCGCCGACTGTCCACCGAGGACGGACGTCGACGGGTCCACCTCGGTGACGTCCTGCAGCACGCGCGGATGCAACTCGACGTTCTCGAAGGCCCGCCGCGCCCGGCCGATGCTGATCTCCTGCTCCGCCGCGCCGTCGACGTAGTCGAAAACCGGCCGGGGAGTGCGGCGGCGCGCGATGGAGCGCAGGTCGTCGATGGTGTGCGCGGTGGCGAGGCGGCGTTCGCGGACATCGAACCTCGGCTGCCGGAACTTCAGCAGCGGGCGGATCTCCGACGGCCGGGGCAGCCGCCGCTTGATCGGCCGCCGGGGCAGGTGCTCGGGTTCGAACGTGGTCATCCGCTGCCTCCTGGCCACCGAGAAGATCGGTACACAATGTGCGATACACAGAATGCTTGCTGCGCCGCCATTGTCGGAACTTGTGGGCACGGCGAGTCAAGCACGGTCCCATCTTGATCGCAAGGATTGTGACACAATCTGATCAGTGGTGGGCGGCCTCCAGCGCGCCGAGAGTGTCCAGATCGTGTTCGAGCGCGTGCCGGGCCAGCGCGGTCCGGTTCGGGCAGTCGAGCTTCACCAGCGATGACTCGACGTGGCTGCGCACCGTCCGGATCGCGATCCCGAGCGCCGCCGAGATCCGCTCGTTCGACCAGCCGCGCGCGATGAGACCGACCACGTCCAGCTCCCGGCCGGTCAGCGGCCCGGGCTCGGGCACGCGGGAGATCCGCAGCAGCACGCCGTCCGGACGACGCACCCGCGCCAGCACTCGCCACCAGACACCGTCCGCGTCCCGGTGGCGGAATCCGGTCCGCTCGGTCGAAGCGCACTGCGCGGCGAGGCGGAACTCGCGCTCGCCGAGCGGCAGCTGGTCCACCGCGGCAGCGCGCACTTCGACCTGGGACCGCGAAACGAACAGCACGACATCAGCGGTGGAATCGCCCGGTTCGGCACCAGGGTCGGCGAGCGCGGCGAAATCGTGCGACAACATCGTGAGCGCGAGGACGGATCCGTCGTCCAGCGGACGGTCATGCGTCGAACTCAGCGCTACGAAACTCCGCTCCGGGCCGGTACCCGGCGAGAGCGGCAGCGTGACGCCTTCGCGGAAACCGTAGGGCTGAATGCCTTCCCGGTACGTCCTGGTCTCGTGGACCTCCGGGATGTCGACGAAGCGCAGTGGCAGACCCAACCGGGCGGCGCGCGAGTGGATCGGGCACTTCCACCGGTAGGTCGTGGTCATGTAGCCGAGCATGTCCGCCGGATAGCCGAGGTTGACCGTCGCGGTGCGCTGTTTGCTGCCGCTCACCAACGCGATGCAGGCGAAACCGAGCTTGTCGCGCACCGCGCGGAGCGGAGTCTCGACGGGCAGGTCGCCGCGCCCGGCCGCGCGCACTTCCTGGGCGAGCCGTGCCCACCACTGCACATCCGCGGCCATGTTCCGAACCTCCGCTGCCGAACGGAGCATGAACGCCCGCCGTCCTGGATGTCAACGGGGCGCACGCGCGGATCGGCTTTTAGGCCGATGCGACCGCCGACGCATGCTCGTAGCGTTCCGGATCCCCGGCTGAAGGAGACCCGATGAACATCGACGAATACGCCGCCCTCGACGCCACCGCGCTCGCTGCGGTCATCGCGTCCGGCGAGGTGACGGCCGAGGAGGTCGCCGCACTGGCGGTCGAGGCCATCGGCAAGGTGAACCCGGAGCTGAACGCGGTCGCCGACGGCCCGTTCGAGCGTCCGCTGGAGTACTCGCCGGACGGCCGGTTCGCCGGGGTTCCGTTCGCGATCAAGGACATCGTGCTGCACGCCGCCGGGGTGCCGACCCGGATGGGCACGCGGCTGCTCGGCAAGGGCGTCGTGCCGCCGGAGGACACCCATCTGATGGAGCGGTTCCGCGCGGCGGGTCTGGCGACGCTCGCCGTCACGACCACGCCGGAGCTGGGGTTCAACGGCAACTCCGAAGCGCTGGCCTACGGTTCGACGCGCAATCCGTGGAACACCGGGCACAGCGTCGGCGGATCCAGCGGCGGTTCGGCGGCGCTCGTCGCGGCCGGGGCACTCCCGATCGCGCACGCCAACGACGGCGGCGGGTCGATCCGGGTGCCCGCCGCCTGCAACGGCCTGGTCGGGCTGAAACCATCGCGCGGCCGGGTGCCTACCGGGCCGGACTTCGCCGATCCGCTCTACGGCATGGGCGTCGAACTCGCGGTCTCGCGGACGGTCCGGGACACCGCCGCGCTGCTCGACGAGGTGGCGGTGAGCTATCCGGGCGACCCGTACGTTCTCGCGCCGCCCGCGCGCCCGTGGCTGGACGAGGTCGGCGCCGACCCGGGTCGCCTCAGGATCGCCCTGCACACCGAATCGTGGGCGGGCAGCTACGTCGACCCGGAGGTGGCGCGCGCGGTCGAGGCGACCGCTGAGGTGCTCGAAGCGGCGGGCCACCACGTCGAACGCGCGACGCCGGTCTTCGAATGGGAGTCGTTCCTGCACGCCAATCACGTGCTGTGGTGCGGATTCCTGGCCGGCGCGGTCGCCGGGATCGAAGAGATGACCGGGGTCGCGGCGAGCCCGGAGAACCTCGAACGCACCTCCTGGGCGTGCGTCGAATACGGCCGCTCGGTCAGCGGGATGGAACTGACCGCGGCGCTGGGGGCGATGAACGTCGTTTCCCGTGCGGCGGGCCAGTTCTTCACCGGATACGACCTGCTGCTGACCCCGACGATGAACACCCCGGCGCTGCCGCTGGGCCGCCTCGACGCGAACGCCGATCTCACCGCGACCGATTGGACGAGGCAGCTTTTCGACGCGTGCACGTTCACGCCGTTGTTCAACCAGACCGGCGCGCCCGCGATCAGCCTTCCGCTCGGGCAGTCCTCGCAGGGACTGCCGATCGGCGTCCAGCTGGGCGGCCCGGTCTGCTCGGAATCGCTGCTGCTGCGGGTCGCGGCGTTCCTGGAGGAGGCGATGCCGTGGGCGGACCGGCGGCCCGCGGTGCACGCCGCCGGGTGATTCACTGGGCCCGGTAGGTCCGGAGATAGCTGAGGAACGAGGACTGCAGGCCGGTGACGTGCGTTTCGCGCAGGACCGCGGTGGTGACGTTTCCGCCGCGAGCCTTGAGGCGGTGCAGGAACGTCGCCGTGTGCTTCGCGAGGCTTTGGTACACGGCGAGGTCTCCGAACAGCTCCTGGTCGTTGACCGTCACGTGCAGCTTGGCGGCGGGCAAACTGTCGCCAAGCTCGGCAAGCTGGGCGAAAACCTTGCTTTCCTCACCGATGACGCCAGGGCTGCCCGCTCCGATGCTTTCGAAGAGCGGGCAGCCGCTGAGCCACGCGTAGAGGCTGAAGAGCCCGCCGTAGGAGTAGCCGAAGAGGCCGTGGCCGCTCGGGGCCGCGTGATAGGCGCGCTCGATCCGCGGGTGCAGTTCGTCGGCGAGGAAAGCCAGGAACGCGTCGGCGCGGCTGTCGCGCAGTTCGGCGAGGTAGGCGTCGGCCTCCTCGCGGGTCATCCTGCCCGTTTCGATGCCCATCTCCACGGCATCGACGAACTCCTGGGCGATGGGTTCGCCGGGCGGCACGAGGTCTCGGTTGCGCAGCCGCGTCCAGTCCTGTGCTTCCTCGCCCGCGTAGCCGACGCTGACCTGGAGGTAAGGCTGGATCGGCTGCATGGGATCCGCTTGGGTGACGATGAGCGGAGCCGTCATGCCCACGGCCCAGTTGCCGTCGAGCACGTACACGACCGGCACCCGCGTCTTGGTGTGGTCGTAACCCGGCGGCGTGGTGACCCAGATGCCGTAGGTGTGCCCGCTGCGCGAACGCATTTCGAAGTAATCGGTGCCGGCGAGGCAGCCTTGCCACAGAGTGCTCATCGGAGGTCCTTTACGACGCGTCCGGCTTGGACGACGACAACGGCGTTCGCGGGGTCGGCGAACAGCTTCGGATTTTCGAGCGGATTTCCGTTCCACAGCACGAGATCCGCCTGCAGGCCGGGTGCGATGACCCCCACCTCGCCGGACAGGCCCAGGATCTCGGCGTTGGTCTTCGTGGCCGCGACGAGGGCTTCCATCGGCGTCTCCAGGTCTGCGCGCAACGCGAGCTCTTCCCCTCGGCGGTCCTGAGCCGGACCGATGAGATCAGATCCGAGCCCGATCCGCACTTCGGCGTTCTTGGCGGCAGCGAGCGCCTCGGCCATCCGCTCGCGAACACCCAGCGCCCGATCGCGGATCGACTCGCCCAGCCCGGCTTCGGCGGCGTCGCGCAGCAGGTGCTCGACGACGGCGAAAGTGGGCACCAGGGCAACGTCGTGGGCGGCCATCAGCGCGGCCGTGGACTCGTCGATGTCGGTGCCGTGCTCGACACAGCGCACTCCGGCCTCGACGGCGTTCCGGATGCCTTCGTTGTTGTGCGCGTGCACCGTCACGTAAGTGCCTCGTGCGGCGGCTTCTTGGACGGCGACGGCGATTTCTTCCACGGTGAACTGGGTGTCGGTCAGCTTGTCGTGCGCGCTGACCACGCCGCCGGTCACGCAGAGCTTCAGGAACGAGGCTCCGCGACGGAAGGCCTCGCGCACGTTGCCGCGCAGCTCGTTCGCGTTGCCCGACATCATCGACAGGGCGGCCAGACCGGGAATGTGATGGCTGCTCCACAGCTCGGTGGGTTCCCATTCGGGCCCGTAGTAGCCGTGCCCGCCGGTCTGGCACTGGACCGGCCCGCACGACAGCACGCGCGGTCCGCGGACCTTGCCCTTGGCGATCGCGGTGACGACGCCGCCGTCGATCCCGCCGGTGTCCCGGACGGTCGTGAACCCCGCGTCGAGGGTCGCGCCGGCGGTGGCGAAGATGTCCGCCGCGATCTCGGCGGCGCTGAGCTGGAACGAGAACTGCGGCTGGATCGGGCTCGACAGGCCGAGGTGAACGTGGGCGTCGATGAGGCCGGGCGTCATGGTCAGCCCGGTGGCGTCGAGGTGCTCGCCGGAGCCGCCGGGCTCGGCGATCAGCCCGTCCTCGACGGCGACGGTGCCGTCCGCGGGATCGCGCCCCGAACCGTCGATGACTGTCGCGCCGACTATCTGAAAACGTCCCACGAGCCGTTCCCTCCGCCGTTGCCGCGTTCTTTTCCAATGGATAAACTGTGGGAGTGAGCCTGTCAAGCACGGAAGGCAAGGGCGACGCCCGCGAACGTCTCCTGGCCCGGCTTCTCGACGCCTTCGACGGGACGCTTCCGTCGCCGGAGGTGTCGCTTCGGGAGGTCGCCGCCAGGGCCGAGACCAGCCACGCCCTGCTGCGCTACCACTTCGGGTCGCTCCCGGGCGTCTTGGCGGCGATGCTCGGGGCACAGCGATCCCGGGACAACGAGGCGCTTTTCAAGACTGCCCGACAGGGCACCTTCGACGATCTCGTCGTGGCGATCTGGCGGACGTACACGCGCCCAGAGCAGCTGTCGCGCGTTCGCGGGTTCTTTCACGTCACCGGGCTGGCCGCGTACCGGCCGGAGGACTTCCGCGAGTTCATCGATTCGCTCGACGACCTGACCAAGATGCTGGCGTCGCTCGCGGAACGCGAAGGGCTTGCCGCCGACGAAGCGCTGACCAGGGCCGCAGTCACCGTCGCCGCGATGCGCGGCCTGCTCTTGCAGGAGGTCCTGACTCCCGGGGCTTACTCGGAGGAAGCCCTTGCCCTGATCTTGCGCCTGGGCAAAGGGCAGTCCTGATCAGGTTTCGGAGACGGTCCGGGACAACGCCAACGCCACCGTCCGGACCGCGGGCGCGACTCGTTCGGTTCGCATCCGCGTCGCCCATCCGGAGATCGACACCGCGGCCACCGCGAGCCCGTTGGCATCGACGAGCGGGCTCGCCGCGCACACCACGCCCACGCCGGATTCCTCGCGCTCGAACGCAATTCCGTCCTCGCGAATCCGTGCCAACTGCCGCCGAAGCAACCCCGGCGCGGTGATCGTTCGCGGGCTGACACGGGGGAGTCCGGCATCGATCACCCGCGTCACGACATCGTCGGGGGAGCAGGACAGAATCGCCTTCCCGACGCCAGTCGCGTGCGCCGGAAACCGCCCGCCGGTCCGCGAAGGCAGATCCGGTGCGTCCGGCCCGCGCAACACGTCCAGGTAGACCACCTCGGTCCCCTCAAGCACCGCGAGATGCACCGTGTTCCGCGTGGCCTCCCGCAGATCCGCCAGGTACGGGCGCGCCGCTTCCACCAGGCCGCGGCGGCGCACCGCCAGCTGGCCGATCTCGAACAGCCGCAGCCCGAGCCGGACCGAGGTGCCGTCGCGTTCCAGCAGGCCGGTGTCGGCCAGGTGCCCGGCCAGGCGGTGCACGGTCGTCTTCGCGAGGCCGGTCCGGCGCGCCAGTTCGGAGACGCCCAGTGCGTCGTCGCCGGGGCGGAAGGCTTCCAGCACGGCGGCGACGCGCGCGGTCACGAGCCCGTCGCCGTTCCGTCCAGTGGTACGCATGGGTTGAGTGTGCCCCATCCCGGCGAGCACCGTGCAGACATGGCGGAACGCAAGGTGACGGCCGCGATCGTCGGCCCGGGCAACATCGGTACGGATTTGCTGGCAAAACTCCAGCGCAGCGAGCACGTGGAAGTGCGCTACATGGTGGGCGTCGACCCGGCGTCGGACGGGCTCGCCCGCGCCGCGAAGCTCGGGCTCGAGACGTCCGCCGAGGGCGTCGACTGGCTGCTGGCGCGCCCGGAACTGCCGGACCTGGTGTTCGAGTCGACGTCGGCGAAGGCCCACAAGGCGAACGCGCCGCGGTACGCCGAGGCCGGCATCCGCGCGATCGACCTGACGCCCGCCGCGATCGGCCCGCTCACGTGCCCGGCGGTCAATCCGCCCGACCAGCTGACCGATCGCAACGTCAACATGATCACCTGCGGCGGCCAGGCGACCATCCCGATCGTGCACGCGGTTTCGCGGGTGACGCCGGTGTCGTACGCGGAGATCGTCGCGTCGGTGTCGTCGCGATCGGCGGGACCCGGCACGCGCGCGAACATCGACGAGTTCACCGAGACCACCGCGCACGCGATCGAAAAGGTCGGCGGCGCGGACAAGGGCCGCGCGATCATCATCATCAACCCGATGGACCCGCCGATGATCATGCGCGACACGGTGTTCTGCGCGGTCGACCCGGACGCCGACTTCGACGCGATCAGCGAATCCGTGCACCGCATGGTGAAAGACGTCCAGCAGTACGTGCCGGGCTACACGCTCAAGGCCGACCCGCAGTTCGACCCGCCGCGGCCGGACTGGAGCGGCGAGGCCCGCGTGGGCGTGTTCCTTGAGGTCGCGGGCAACGGCGACTACCTGCCCAAGTACGCGGGCAACCTCGACATCATGACCGCCGCCGCCGCGCGCGTCGGCGATCTCTTCGCCGCTCAGGAGGTGGCCGCGTGAACAACACCGACGTCCGGCTGGTCGACACCACTCTGCGCGACGGCAGCCACGCCATGGCGCATCAGTTCACCGAGAAGCAGGTGCGCGACACCGTCCGCGCGCTCGACGACGCGGGCATCTCGCTGATCGAGGTGACCCACGGCGACGGCCTCGGCGGCTCCACCTTCAACTACGGTTTTTCCTTGGTGGACGAGCGAAAGCTCATCGCCGCCGCGGTCGACGAGGCGAAGCAGGCGAAGATCGCCGTGCTCCTGCTGCCCGGCCTCGGCACGGTCACCGACTTGCGCGCGGCGGCCGATCTCGGTGCGGGCGCGGTGCGGATCGCGACCCACTGCACCGAGGCCGACGTGTCCATCCAGCACTTCGGCGCGGCCCGCGATCTCGGCCTCGAGACCGTCGGATTCCTGATGCTGTCGCACATGTCGTCGCCGGAGGACCTCGCGAAGCAGGCCCGGATCATGGTCGACGCGGGCTGCCAGTGCGTGTACGTCGTGGACTCCGCGGGCGCGCTGATCCTGGACGACGCCTCCGAACGCGTCGCCGCTCTCGTCGCGGAACTCGGCGACGAAGCTCAGGTCGGGTACCACGGACACCAGAACCTGAGCTTCGGAGTAGCCAACTCGGTGCTCGCGTACCGTGCGGGGGCCCGGCAGATCGACGGTTCGCTCGCCGCGCTCGGTGCTGGCGCGGGCAACTCGCCGACGGAGGTCCTCGCGGCCACCTTCGAACGGCTCGGCATCAAAACCGGGGTGGACAAAGACGTTCTGATGGAGGCCGCGGAGAACGTCGTGAAGAAGTACCTGACCCGGCTGCCGGTGATGGACCGGTCGTCGATCATCCAGGGCTACGCCGGCGTGTACTCCAGCTTCCTGCTGCACGCCGAACGCGCGGCCGAGCGCTACGGCGTCCCGGCGCACGAAATCCTGTACAAGGTCGGCGAAGAACGCTACGTCGGCGGCCAGGAGGACATGATCATCGACATCGCGCTGCGGCTGCGCGACGAGCGGGCAGCCGCTCAGTGAGCCCCCGAGTCGAAAGCGTCCGCGCCGAGCACGAGCTGCACGCAGTGCTCGACGAGACGCTCGCGGCTCACCTTAAGCGTGCCGTCGAGGTAGGCGATGAACACGTTGCTGAGCGCGCCGACGAGACCGATCGCCACGAGCTGGCGGCCGGTCTCGTCGCCGCGCGACAGCTGTTCGCCGACGAGCGTGGTGAACGCCGGGAGG